>SMXK01000175.1 GCA_004356265.1 Bacteroidota bacterium | reverse complement strand
GTTCATTGCCAGCATATGACCGTAGCAGAATGGAAATGCGTATCCGATCAGAAAGGTGAAGTAGAGATAGAACCTATCTGCGAGATAGCCTGGCAACCTTTTGACGATAACTAGCGGTAGGGCGAGCACGCTGACGGAAAGACGAATGAACAAGGTGTCGTAAAATGGTTCGCCTACCAAATAGTCAATAGCGGTTGCTAACGGAATGAACCATGCGAGACAACCAAATAGGAAGAAGTGTCTCTCCGAGTAGGCGGCGCTCTTTCTGGCCGCAGTATCCAGGTATTCGACCAACGAAGAAGTCCAGAACATCCGATGCTCAATGGAAATCAGTTCGGCGAGGATCTTTGATCGATTGAGTGAGGCTGGTCAAGCCGGATGGCGAATATCTCACAAACTGGACGGCATAATTCCTCGTTGACAAGGCCTTGAATCGATATACGGATACCTAGCGGCAGATCGCAAGGTCGCAGTAGCCTCGATAGCAGGTATAGAGTTCCTCTACGCTAAACCCTGTGCTTGTAAGTAGTTCTCTGAATTCCTCCGTTGAGTGCTCCCAAAAGTAGCCCATTTCAAAATCATGTTGTGCGTTTTTGTTTTGTCTTACGAATTCGTAGTTGTCAACAAGCACACGAACGAAATGCCCGAAACTGTGTTTGCGGATCGTACTTTTTAGAAAATACCAACCCCAGTCGAAAATCTTCACTTTTCGTCCAAAGTCAATTATGAAAAACCTGCCTTCGGGCTTTAACCAGCGCCTGGCTCGACTTAAAAAAAGACCTTGGGGAGCAACAGCATAAAGTACGTTTACGCAGACAATTAGATCAAATGATTCATCCGGTATTGATACGCGTTGGAGGTATTCCTGGATGACGTTAACTTCGATGGACTTAAGTTGGTCATATTTTGATCGAGCCACCGTGTTCATGCCTGGGTCAAAATCGATGTGAGTGTAAGAGGCGTGTGGGAGCACGTCTGACATTGCACAGATGAAGTTGCCGGTGCCCGCGCCGAGATCTGCGATTCTCGCGTCTTCGCTAAGCTCCCAAGTTCTCAAATAGTCCTTTAGTCTTTCGAGATTCTCTTGGTACGCTGGGTTATACGCGCAAATGGCGTCGTACTTAGGTGCATACGCGCTCCATTTTAGGTGTGGACCGTCTTGTTGCGAGTTAGAGACGAGTAACGTTTCGCCTTCTACTTCTGACATTCCCGATTATGAACCAGTGTCTGGCAAGTCTTGAGTGGCCCATACTAGCAGTTTAGGTAGTGAAAACAAATCGAACACCAGTGCCGTTACCAGGATGATGCCGGTACACGCCCCGAAACTACTATTGAGGCTGAAGTCAGAAAATAGTAGTACCAGAAAACCGCAGAGCAGTATCAACGTAGTGGTGACAACCGCAGAACCAGCCCGATGAATTGAGTATGCGGCGGATTCGTTGGCACTAAGATGGAGGTTTTTCCTGCCGTCTTCGTGTCGATAAATGATATGTATTGCATCGTCGATCACCACCCCCACGGTAACTGCGACTATCACCGTCGCCGCCAGACCAATTGACTGAACCGTTAGCCCGTACAGTCCAATCCCACACACCACAGGAACAACGGTTGCGCAGAATGCGACCAATGCGATTTTGGCGCTTTTGTAGAACACACCGAGAAGAAAGGAAGATGCGAAAAGGCTAATCGAAATTCCAGTAATCATCGGGGGGATGTTGCGAACTGAGAGGTGTGAAATGGGGATCGCTTCACCGGTAATCCTGATTTCTAGTTCTGAAACATTTTGGTCGTTGAACCAAAGGACAATGTCTGATTCGAGTTGTCTGATCGAGGCGGCTGATACATCTTTCAAAAGTACCGATGTTCTCGATTGAGACCTATCGGGATTCACTAGGTCGCCAGCCGATTGACCTACTCTCAGTGAGAGTTCGTAAGCCCAGAACATTTGTTCGAGCGCCTCATTGGAAACAGTTCCAACGCTAGCTGCATCGCCGAAGTGTTCTGCGACTTCGGCCATGACATCAGCTATTGAGAGCACGTTTGAGACGTATGGGTGGCTACGGAGGTAGGCGTCCAGATTGGAAATTTGTTTTAGGGATGTGCTGGTGAGGATTCCGGCATCGTTTGAGGCGACGATCCAAACGTCCAATTGGTTAAGGCTTGAAAGTTCCCGGGCAGCGAATTCGGTTTCAGTTCGAAATTGGTTATCTTCTCCTAGATACCTGACGAAATCGTCATCAATTGATAATGAATTGATCCCTGCAATGCTAACGAGGAACAGTGCGATGAACGCTAAGTGTGAGCTTCTTCCGCGCTCGACGTTTCTGGCGTGGAGGTTTAGAGAAACCAGAAGCCAGGATTGAAATCGAGACTCCGTATTTCGGATCCACATTTGGGATACGACGGGAATGACAGTCAACGTCAGTAGCGTACCCACGAGGAGTCCTAGCGCTGACCAGTAGCCTATTTCGTTGATTGGTGGGGAGTCTACGAACCCCAATGATAACAATCCGGCGATTGTAGTAGCCGAAGTAAGTAGAATTGGTTGCCAGTTGGCTTCGTATGCCCGTGCGACGGCCTGTTCCACTCGGGTCGAGGCGTCCAAGCTAAATGCGCGAATCACATGAAGAAAGAAATGCATTGAGGCTGCCATCACAATGGTGAAGATAATCAGCGGGATTGTTGCCGTCGATGTGATGATGACCAATCCGGCGTATCCGGCGATACCCATAGTGATTGCGATTGTAGATGTTCCTAGGCCAAGCATTATCAACATCATTCGAATGCTACCCAGCGTCAAGTAGAGCAACGACATAATTACCAATATGGCGAACGCAAGAACGCCACTAAGATCTTTGTAC
Organism: Bacteroidota bacterium; assembly: GCA_004356265.1. GTDB lineage: Bacteria > Bacteroidota > Rhodothermia > Rhodothermales > UBA10348 > N075bin62. The sequence continues at coordinate 2,486 of SMXK01000175.1, read as the reverse complement.
GTTGCGTCAACGTAGGCCTGCATGAGCGGGACCGTCCCCGTTCTACGGATTTCGATGCTTTCGTATTTGCCTTGGAAATCGTTGATTAATTTCTCTGCCGCTCTGTCAATTCTTGTTATCGCATCTACGGTCCTGACGTCGAAGTCGAGAACGACAACGACTCCTGCTGTTTTCGCATCATCGCTAATATATCTGCGCTGAATCGATTTTCGGAAAAGCGCGTCCGATCGTTCGGGTCGACAGTTCGTTTTAGTCGGGCACACGTAGTCGACGATTGTTGAGTTAACGACTTCGGTGTCCGAACTAACTAGAAGGGGCAACGTGCTCAATGAATCTACCCGTCTAGCTCCGGGCAGCATTTCAGCTAGATCGGAGATCCATCTTATTGATGAGGCGAAATGAGGGTTTGCGAAAAGCGGCTCTTTGGACGTTAGAATGAAGGTAATGTTACTGCTCGGCCGGAACGTGTCCTCGAATTCGCGAAGTAGGGCGTACCTAGGATCTCCGTCTCCGTAGAACACGCGATTGTCAGGTGAGACCAACAGTTGGGAAAGTCCTGGCAGTGCGGTTGCCAGTACAAAAAGATACCCAACGAGCACTTTGGCGCGATTTTCTACGAGCGACTTGAGCATTAATCAGGAGGGATGAGCCGAACTATGTTTCGCTTTCCGTGGTTTTCGGCGATACCAAAATACTAGCATTGCGATCGGAACTAAGACTCGTAACGCAGCCAAGCGTACCTTATCCATTTTGGTGGGGATTACGATTCTATTTTTGATCGCGTATTCCGATACTTGTCGCCATATTAAGTTCCAGTACAACGGGTGTGTCGTTCGTCCTAGCATTGCGTCGATTGCGTTTCCAAGAAGTATCGTTTGGTTTTGGTTCCACAAATCTTCGCCGTGAGACAGGCCGGTTTCTCGAAATCCGATCTTGCGGTAGAAAGGAACCATCCGGTCCCAGGAGCCCATCAGGTACCAAGGCCGATCCTCGTGAAGTGAACTGCTACAAATAAAATGAAAGAAGCTCACCAACAGATCGCTTTTTCGAAACTCCGGGTGCGTACATAACCTTGATACTTCTTGGATTTGATCCCTTCTTGGGAAGTCTTTGGGTAGGTCAACGTATGCTTCGTGTTCGAGCGGAGTAGTGAGGTCATTGAATCTTACGCGCCCCGTGACGACAATACGATCTCGGTATTTCCCGATTAGTATGCGTGCTCTTGCGTCGTTGATATCACCCATGTCGGCGGGAACGACGTTGCTGTTTTGGATGGTTCCTTCAGACTGGTGGGCGAGCAACCTCAGTTCGAGTACTTGACGATAATCGTCCTCCGATTTCAAAAAGTAGAAGTCTACGCCCCTGGATAGGGCATGTGGTTCGAATCCATTGGCTCGCAGTTCTTGGAGCGATTCGGCATTGCTGAACTGGATTAGATACTGTGCGAGTATGGCTCGATCTCTCTTGTTTAAGTGTACGAACTCCGTACCGATGACGAGTTGGTCCTTGCCGGCGTCTGAAGTTATGTCTATACGCATTATCTTCACGCGGAGCACGAGTTCACCTACCTCAGGGAACGTTGCAGCAAGGGTGAGCGACATTCCGGGAAGCAAGAATTTGTTCCGCAAGCTGCAGGTTAGCTGCAACCCCTCTTTTGAAATATCGCGAATTTGGAAGCGCATGGAATCGTTCATGCCGAGTTTCCCCGGAGATACTGCGCTCGGAAAAAAATCTTCGCTGCAAAGCCAGCGCGGACTTCGCCTACGGTCTTCCTCTTGATCGATATGAACTGAACGCTTAGATAGTCGTATTCCTATCAGTTTGATGGCCTCGTTCTCCTGCACGAGATCCACGATCAATCCCTCAAAATAGGATCTTTCACCGCCGACTGTCACTTCGACGTCGATCGGTTCACCTTTGTTGAAATCTCCGCCTTGAGGGTAAACGAGCTCGATACCTAAGGGGCTTAGTTTCCACACCCTGCAGGGGATGTACTCTGGATTCGCGTGGCCACGTTTTCTTAGGCGTGCCAGTACTCGGTCGTTGGGCCGTACGTCGGCCGGGTAGATGAGATCATGTATTTCCTTGAAGTCCAGGTCGTACTTAGCTCTCTGAGCCGTTGGCCCCTCCTGCCCTCTCGACATCATCTGGCTCTCGAATGGTTTGATAAGGCTCTAACAGAGCGGCGTAATGGACGTCATTTGGTTTTAGAGTATAGACGATTCTCGTTTCCGGAAAATCGCGAACTTTAAGGCCCATTTTGCAGAGATCGATCAGCACTAATTCCAGTGGTATTCCGAGTTCCCTTAGTAAATCTGCGGATCGTTCGCAGAGAATTAGATCGCCCGGCTTGAGAAGCTGAGCCATCTCCGGCGCCTTTGTTAGCTCGTCTAGACGACTCAAGAAATTGACCGGGGATCCGAGGGCTGTAATCTCGACGGACGAATCGAGTCCGCCGAAATTGCCGACCATTGCTTCGCCGCTGG
>SMXK01000010.1 GCA_004356265.1 Bacteroidota bacterium | reverse complement strand
GATTGGGCATCGACTTGAACGACTCTGATTTCTGGGCAGGAGGTGTTCAGTCTATCAACGGGCTTGTCGATGAAGCCGCAAGGCTGGTCGACGAGTTATACTGACCGTAAATCCGTCTGCTTAGAACCCGGATGCGTATTCAAATAACCAGGACGCGCCGAGTGCCGCATATATGCCAAGGATGTATCCGGAAATCGCCATCAGAAGTCCGACGGATGTCATGGAGGACCGGTACACGCTAGCCACAACAGGGGCACTTGCTGCTCCACCGATATTGGCCATACTCCCGGTTGCCACGAAGAAGAGAGGCGCCTTGATCAAGTACGCTACTAAGAATAACAGGCCAACGTGGATCGAGATCCAGACAATTCCCGCCGCAAGGAAAATTGGCGCATCCAGAACTGCAGCGAGATTTGCCCGTGCTCCGATTGAGGTCAGGAGCAAATAGAGAGCTACGAAGCCCATACTGGAAGCACCTACTTCTTCCAACTTCCTGACCGGGGTAAAGGATAACGCCAGGCCAAGAGTCACAATGATCAAGATGCCCAACGTGGACGTTCCAAGAAAGTCTGAAGAGACAAAGTCACTGACGTATGGCGCCACAGCACTGACAACGATTGTAACAAAAAACGCGAAGCCGAAAAGGAGCGCAAGATCGGCGACATTGGCCGGACGTCGTTTTGTCTCGATCGCTTCCAGTCGTGCACTCGTAGCATCCATCAGGGAAGTGTCAGCCCCGACCCATTTGTCGAATCGCTCCTGCATATTTGCGAACAGCAACAGAATTCCCATCCAGCCATACCCCACGACCGTATCCACAATAATGACGGGACCGAGCATCGAATCGGGCATCGCCACTTGATTCTGAATGAATAGCATATTAGCAGTACCCCCGATCCAGCTCCCGGACAGAGTGGCAAATCCCTTCCAGGCATCGGGTGGGAGAGAGCCTTTGAAGATGAGATATGCGATGGGTCCACCCAGCACAATTCCGACGGTTCCGGTCACCATCATGATGAGCGCTACACGTCCCAGGCGCATTATCGCGGGGACATCGACAGAGATCATCAGCAAGAAGAGGGCCATCGGGAGCAAGACGGCTGACATGAGCGAGTACGCGGAATTGCTTTCGGGCAACACGCCGGCGGTCGTCATAAACATCGGGATAAAGTAGGCCCAGATCACAGGCGGAAGCCGCTCGAAGAACTTCTTCAGCGCTGGCAACGTGCTCAGATAGAAGATTCCGGCCAGGACGCCCGCGAGAACGGCAAATACGGTTACCGGGTCATTAATCATCGCTGAATCCATAGGTCATCCGGTATCAAGAAGGAGTTCCGCGTCTCGGGAAGACGAGGGTAAAAGTAGAGCCCTGTCCTTTGACACTTTTAACAGAAATAGTGCCTCCCATCGCATTAGAGAGTCTTTTGGCAACAGCCAGTCCCAGGCCGGTACCGTTGTATTCCCGCGCTGGACCAACGCTTTCCTGTGAAAACTCGTCAAACAAGTACGTGAGAAACTTCGCATCAATTCCGATTCCCGTATCCACGATGTCACACTGAACCTGCTCGGTCGAGGCCGAAATAATAACGTTAACACTACCGGTTTCTGTAAATTTAAGAGCGTTCCCGATGATGATAGATAAAATTCTTCGCATGACCATCGGATCAGCCTTCACGACTGGGTCTCCTATCGTTTCTAAGGAAAGCGTGAGGTTATGCTCTTCGGCGAGGGGTGTCAACTCCCGGACCACTTCGCCGGCAGCGTCGTCGACCGATACCGCCACTCGACTCATTTCAAATTCAGCGGCGTCTAATCGGGTAAGGTCCAGAACCGAATTCACGGTCTGAAGAAGTTTATTCCCGCTCGCTACAATGGAGGCCGCGAACTCTTTCAGATCGGGGTCTTTCTCGTCCGCTTCGATCAGTTGCCCGAACCCGATAATGCTAGCCAGCGGAAGTCGCAGTTCATGAGACATATTGGCCATGAACGACGACTTCATCGCGCTTAATCGTTCCGCGTCGTCACTGGCGCTCGCCAGTTTTTTCTGAATAGAATATTTTTCCGACACATCTTGCATCGTGTAGAGTTTTACATCACGCCCTTCCCATCGGACAGGCACCCAGCGTACAGATAAAACCCGGTTGTCTTCAGATTTGTGCTCCACCTCGACGACTGCCTCGGAATCTTCAGGAATTGAAAGTTCGAGCGGCGCACCCATCAGTTCAATCAATGGTTTATCGAGAAGCTCCTCCGAAGCAGGATTAGCAAACAATATTGTACCAGCCTCATCTGCTATGAGGACACCGTCAGAAATATTTTCGATTATCGTGCGAACACGGCTTTCAGCGTCTGCGGTAGCCTGCAGAATTTGACAGCGTTGAATCGAATGCACGATGAGTCTTTCGACGACATCTGCCGGGTCATGGTCCTTGAGAATCAACTCTTGAACACCATACAGAATTACATCTGCAAATTCTTCGCGCTCAGTTTCTTTCAGCGACAGTAACACAGGCACAGCGCGAGGCCCGCTGGTGATGTCGTACAACGTACTGAGTGTTAATTCGTATCCCAGAGATGCGTCTACAATGACGATATCAAAATCCAGGTAATCCTCAGAAAATGAATTGTCAGACGGCCTTCTCACAGATACTGTCTTCAGGCCCGAATCGTGCAGTTTCGACAACGTCGCCAGCAGCCAGGAATGCTCCTCGGAATCTGCTGCAAGAACTATTGCCGATTCCGGTAGACTCATTGACCCAATACCGTCAACTCGCGTGGAAATGTACTCAGGCTCTCCGCTGCGTCCGCAGTGATCACCATATCATCTTCAATCCGGGCGCCACCCCGACCGTTCAGGTAGATCCCCGGCTCAATCGTATACGTCATTCCAGGTTTTAGGATCTCGCTGTTATCACTTCGGATGTAGGGAGGTTCATGCACTTCAAGCCCCAGGCCGTGACCGGTCCGGTGGACAAAATATTCTCCGTAACCTGCTGCTTCGATTGTAGTCCGGGCTGCCTGGTCAATTGCGCTGGCGGGAATGCCCGGGGCGGATACCTCTCTGGCCGCTGTATTTGCGCGATGCACGATCTCAACCACGTTGCAAAGTTCAGTTTCGGGTTCGCCGAGCGAAAACATTCTGGTCAGATCTGAAAAATAACCTTGATTGTTCGCTCCCCAATCAAATAACACAAGGTCGCCACGTTGGAGCTGATAGTCAGACGGAACGGCGTGCGGATTGGCCGAATTGGCTCCAAACGCAATGATCGGCTGAAAAGGAAGCTCTCCGCCCGACCCCAGTTCCAGCATATTTCCAACAAGCTTGCTGGCAATGGCGAGCTCCGACACGCCTTCCACCACGGCAGGCAGGGTTTGACGCAGGGCATTTTCTGCGATGTGGGTTGCGTGCCGCATCAGCGCCAATTCCTCGGTATCTTTCTGCATCCTGAGTTCGGCGATCGCCATCTCAGCGGTCACGAATGAGGCATCGGGACACGCACCTTCCAGAAACCTGAGTTCGAGCACACGTAGCGTGCCGGGCTCCACACCAACACGTTGTGATCCGACGCTCGATGCCTCGCAAGCGTCTGCGAACGCTACTCCCCAGGTTTCAAGTGATTCTTTGTAGGTGAAGACTTTTAGATCAAACGCCGCCTGCGCAGTTTTCTGGGATTCGAGTTCGGGCAGTATGAGTGACGGGACACCTTCGAGCGGAAAAATGAGAACTACAGGCCGTTCGCTCATGTGAAAATGTAAGCCGGTCAGATAAACCAGGCTGGACCCGGGATTCAGGGCAAGAAAGGGCAGGTTAGCGTCTCGCATCACAGACCGAAGTCGTTCATGCCGGGACAAGATGGTGGGTGCGTCTGTCACATTTATTGCGGTTGTTTCCAGGGTGTTACGAGGTGGGAAGATAGTTTAGATTTTTGCGTAGTGCTACATGCCAGTGCCCTCAATAAAGTTGTCGATTTCGGACCTGATCCGGCGAGTGGCTGCCTCAGGATCAGGTGCGATCGTAACGTCCGTCATGACTGCGACACCGTACGCGCCCGCCGCAAGGATCGCCGACGTGTTCTCATGGGTTACGCCCCCGATCGCAATAACAGGAATGGATACCGCTGAGCAGACATCTGCAAGTCGATCAAGTCCTTTAACGGACGCGGGATTGCTTTTTGACCGGGTACGATATACGGGTCCGTATCCGATATAGGTCGCTCCCTCGTCCTGAACCCTCAGAGCTTGTGCAACGGATGTAGCTGTGGCTCCAATGATAGCGCCCGCCGGAAGAGCAGATCTTGTGGCCCCGACCGGGACATCGTCCTGCCCGAGATGTACTCCGGAAGTTTTCAGCAATACCGCGAGCGACACGGAATCGTCTATTAAGAAATCGATTTCTATGGATTCGCTTGCCGCGAGTTTGTCGAGCGCTTGTTTGGTCGCCAGGGCGGCATGATAAATATGCCGATCAGATCCGAGTTTCTGCCTGAACTGAATAACGTCGGCGCCACCGCGAGCAGCTAAGATCGCCAGTTCGGCGTGCGAATACACCTGTTGAAAGTGAAAATCTGTGACGACATGAAGCCTTCCAATCACGAGAGCCTCTTTCTTTGAATGTTTGTCTTTAGTAGGTTAGGGAGATCCAGGATAACCAGCCTCACCAGTGCTGCATCTGATGGATCTCAAGTATCTTAATTTAAGGAGTGTTATTTCAATGGCCGACTCGAACCGAACATCGCGACGAACTTTTTTGAAAACCACGGCGATGGCCGGCCTCGGCGCGTCTGTGCTTCCGGGATTTGATGCTGCTGCGTCTCTTCCACTCTTAAATTCAGTCAAAAGTGCGGGGCCTGTTGTCATCTCCAGCCGAAACGGGCAGCAGACTGTACTCAAGGCACTCGAACTGATCCGAAGTGGAAGTGACGCGCTGGACGCCGTTGTGGCAGGAGTCAATCTGGTGGAGGAAGATCCAAATGATACCAGTGTCGGGTATGGTGGTCTTCCAAATGAAGACGGTGTTGTGCAATTAGATTCGTGTGTTATGCACGGGCCTACCTGCCGCGCGGGCGGTGTGGCAGCTATCGAAGGAATCATGTATCCTTCGCGCGTCGCCAAACTGGTTCTTGAGCGGACGGATCACGTCCTTCTCGTCGCTGAGGGTGCGGTTCGTTTTGCTAAAATGCATGGCTTTCCAATAGAGAATTTGTTAACCGAACGTGCGCGTCTTGAGTGGGTCAAGTGGAAAGAAGGATTGTCAAATAAAGACGATTACCTGCCGCCACATGGCCCGGACGATAAAAATATCGGACAAAACATTGAGCCGCCGGAAATGCATTATGGCACTATTCATTGCTCGGCGATTGATCTTGCAGGAAATATTTCAGGTGTGACTACGACCAGCGGTCTCTCGTATAAAATTCCGGGACGCGTCGGAGACTCACCCATTATTGGAGCTGGTTGTTACGTAGATAACCTGGTTGGTGCTGCCGGATCGACGGGACGGGGCGAGGCAAATCTCGAAAATTTATGCTCCTTTATGATAGTTGAACGCATGCGCATGGGTGACAGCCCGCAGCAGGCCTGTTTAAACGTCTGCGAGCGAGTCGCCGACCATACCAAGGTAGCGCATCTTCTGGATGATCAGGGACGTCCGAATTTCGGTTTGAATTTTTACGCCCTGAGTGTGGACGGCCGGGTCGGCGGAGCCGGTATGTGGGGATCGAACGGCTCGTTTGCGGTAGCAGATTCGAATGGCAGTCGGCTCGAGCCAATGGCATATCTGTACAAACGTTAATAGATCAACTGGTTTTTTTTCCTGTCCTTTCCATTTCTCCATACACACCGTACTAAATGCGTTTCAGTCGAATCACCCTGGTAACCCTCTGCTCGATCGTTCTATCTGTTTTCGGAAGTAAATGTGCGCCGCTGGTTTCCGCCCAACATTTACCATTACCTCTTGACATGCCGTTGCCTGGCATAACATCATACAATTCAGATATCCCAACACCTGAAGAAATTATCGGCCACCAGATCGGGACGCGGCACACGCTCCCGTACCAGGTAGAGGCCTATTTCAGGGCGGTAGCTGCGGTCAGTGATCGTGTAATTTTTAATGTGTACGCCCAGAGTTATGAAGGTCGGAATTTGATTCATGCCATCGTCACGTCACCGAGCAATCACAGCAGATTGAGTGATATCAAACAGGCCAACAAGCGATTGTCCGATGATCCTGATAATGTTTCTAAAGAGGACATGGCCCATATGCCTGTCGTCGTCTATCAGGGGTATTCGATCCATGGAAACGAGGCCAGTGGCACCGAGGCGGCCGTTTTGTATTTGTACCATCTCGCCGCGGGAGAGGGGCCGGCGGTGAACGATGCATTAGAGAATGCCGTTGTTATTCTGGATCCAATGTTCAACCCCGATGGTCGCGATCGATTCGCCGATTGGGCAAATCGGTACCGCGGAGCAGTGGCCGTGGACGATCCGCAAGATCGGGAGCATAATGAGGGATGGCCGGGAGGTCGCACAAATCATTATTGGTTCGATTTGAACAGGGATTGGTTACCGGCCCAGCACCCCGAATCACAGGGACGGCTGGAGGTCTTTCACAGCTGGCGGCCGCAGGTGTTGACCGATCACCACGAAATGGGTACCGGATCGACATTCTTTTTCCAGCCGGGCATACCAACGAGAAACAATCCGTTTACACCGCAGAGCACCTACGATCTGACCTACGCTATTGCCAAATTTCACGCGCGAGGGCTGGATAGGATCGGATCTGCGTACTACACGGAAGAATCGTACGATGACTTTTATCTCGGGAAGGGATCGGCCTATCCGGATGTGCACGGATCACTGGGAATATTATTCGAGCAGGCCTCTTCGAGGGCGCTGGAGCGCGAGAGTAATGGCGGAGTTTTACATTATGCATTCACCGTCAGAAATCAATTCGCGGCGTCACTTTCAACACTGGAAGGAGTTGTGGCCCTTCGTGAAGACCTGCTGGAAAATCAACGGTCGTTTTACGCCGGGGCGAAGGCGTTTGCGCGTAGTTCAGACGTAAAGGCGTATGTGGTTTCTTTGTCTGAGCGCCCGACGCGCGCGCGCAAGATGGCAGAATTACTTGAACGCCATCGGGTTGAAATTTTCATGTTGAATAAAGATGTATCCATCGATGGAATCGAGTTTGAAGCTGGCGGAGCGTATGTGGTGCCCGTCGACCAGGCGCAAGCTCGATTTGTAGATGCCGTCATGGAGACGACGCGCGAGTTTTCCGATTCACTATTTTATGATGTGTCCACATGGACGCTGCCTTTGGCGTTCGACGTATTGTATGGCGAGTATATCGGATCGTCGGATCTGAGTGGAACGCGGTTTGACGTTGCTAACGCAAGTTCCGGCCGTGTGGTTGGTGGGCAAGCTGCTTACGCCTATGTACTTCCGTGGGATAGATATTATGCTCCGCGCGCACTATACCGGCTGATGCAAGCGGGTGTAGCTACTCGCGTAGCCAGGAAACCGTTTATCATTTCCAGCGGTGGTCGTGACGTGTCTTTTGAACGCGGCGCGATCATTATTATGCTGCAGCCCAGAGTTGTACCTGGTCAGGAGGTCGATGTATCGCTTGTGCACCAGCTCATTGTGGAGAGTGCTCGCGAGGATGATGTCGTATTCTACGCAGCGTCGACCGGGCTTACCAGTTCGGGGCCGGACCTGGGAGGCTCGAGCATGAGTTCGATATCCATGCCCAGGATTGCCATTTTATCCGGCACGGGATCAACCTCTTCGGCGGCAGGAGAAGCCTGGCACATGTTGTCTGAGCGGTTTAATATGCCGGTGTCCCTGCTCGACATGGGTCGTGTCGCGCGGGCTGATCTGAGCCGGTACAACGTCATCATTCACCCCGGGGGATCTCTGAGCGAGGAGGCCACTAAATCCATTCAGGAATGGATAAGAGGGGGCGGCCGTTTAATCGCCATGCCGTCAGCGGTCCAGTGGGCTATCGCCAACGGTTATCTGGAGCTGGAGTCCCGGAGCGAGAGTATGGATTCTGTTCTGACAGAATTACCGTTTGAAGATCGTTCGACAGCACGTCGTGCGCAGGGAATAGGCGGGTCCATATTTGAGTTGACAGTGGATAATACCCATCCGCTTGGATACGGGTTAGCGAGTTCTGTACCGGTATTCCGGCAGGGAAGTACATTTTATGATATTCCAGAATCACCAGGTCAGGCGTTTGGCGTGTATTCCGATTCGGGCATTATGAGCGGTTACATTTCTGACGCGAAACTTCAGGAATTGCCGGGTAGCGCAGGCGCATTCGGGGTAAGAAGTGGGTCGGGAAGGGTCATTGTTTTTATGGACCGACTTAGTTTCCGCGGATTCTGGTATGGAAGCGACCGACTGTTTATGAACGCCGTATTCTTCGGCGGATTGTTCTAGTCCCAGTAACGCAAAAAAACTTCCTGAAAGCACCAGGCCCTCAGGAAGTTTTTACATGCCCCAATCCCTTCACGAGTATCGTTCAAGGGGACAAGCAAGCGAGCAGGCGCCGGACGAACAAGCAGGCGCCGGACTCTAGTTCGATCGAATGGAAATCGACCCGTGTGTCGTACGCGCTTTGAATTTGACTCCACCGCCGTTGACTTCGCCGCGGATTTTCTCATCCTCAATCCGGCCGTCAAAGGAAAAACCTTTGTCGAGGCGCACAGACTGTCCCTGAATATCAAGGTTTGCTTTCATACCTGAGGGTGCGGTAACTTCAATATCACCGT
>SMXK01000174.1 GCA_004356265.1 Bacteroidota bacterium | reverse complement strand
CTCCCTCTACATGTTGAGATATTGAAAAAAGGTTCTGTCGCGTAAGGATAAACGTGACGTCAACAGTCACGGCAGCATCTACTATAGATTCACCATCGGGAATTACCGGTACCACCGTTCTGACATGCCTTCCGCCAAGAGAATACCACCGGAGCTCCGAAGGAAAAATGGCAACCACGGTATCGACAGTACCCGTTAATCCCACAATTTTCTCATTTGCTTCGAGCATGAATCGCCTCTGAAATATGCCGAATAGATCGAAGATGAATACTGCATTGGACTCCGAGTCTGCAACGAATAGAAAATCTCCGGAAACGACGAGGTCAACAGGCCGCCGTAATATTTCTGACTCGTTTGGTCCCGTCCCTACAACGTGGGTTGATCTTCGGTCACGATCCCACCGAAAAACCTTATTTGATCCAGATTCAATTACGAAAAGGTCGTCCTGACGGGATGTTGCAACTGAGGTCGGGCGTCCGTCGGACAAACCCTGCACTCGCTCCGACCCTGGTCGGAAACTCGGTGATTTAGTCGCATTTAATCCTATCGATGCCGGTACAGGCAGGCTTTCTAAGAATCGGAAATCTTTTGAATACCTTTGAATTCGCCCGTTTCCAGCATCTGCGATGTTTATCACCAATCCGTTTGTGGGGTCTATGTCTGTCGGTTCATCGAATTGCCCGACGTTTATTCCGGGCCCTCCGAATGTGCCCGCCTCGGATAAGTCCTTATCAAATACGGTGACGGTATTGCGGGCCGCGTCAACCACATAAAACCGGCCGGATGGGTCGACCGAAATACTTCTTGCGTCTACAAAGCGCGTAGATACTGCGAGCGAAACGGCGACGGTGTCCGCCGCTTGCTGGTCTGTTGAAATCTGAGATTCGCTCCGGGTATCTGGCGTCCGGGCAGCAATACGTGCAACGGGAATTGCAAATAAGGCTATGGCTACGAATGATATTCGCTTGGCAAAAGTATTCAAGTCGGTACCGATCGCGAAAGGCCTTTCATTCCGATGTCACTACGATAGAAAACGCCTTCAAAGTCGATTTCTGCGCAAGCTTGATATACCTTCGTAATCGCACCTTGCAAATCCTCGTTCGTAGATGACACGGCGAGAACGCGACCGCCAGATGTTACCGTCTCGCCAAGTTCTGATTCTGACGTGCCGGCTTGAAAAACGACAACTGAGTCAGTGACATCATTCTGATTCAGGCCAGATATTCTCTTTCCGGTCTCATACGATCCGGGGTACCCGGCGGAAGCAAGAACAACACAGGCAGATGATCCGCTGCGGATGTTCAGCTTGTAGTCAGCGATGGTCCCGATGGCTGATGCGTAGAACAGTTCGAGCACATCAGACGAAATCAGGGGTAAAATAACCTGCGTTTCGGGATCGCCCAGGCGACAATTAAATTCAACAACCTGTGGACCTTCATCCGTTATCATCAGCCCGCAATACAGCACCCCGGAATATGGGGCGCCCTCTGATTTCATCCCCGTGAGCGTTGGCTCGATAATCTCGGCACAGGTTCGATCTAATAATTCCTGCGTCATGACGGGCGCGGGTGCGTAGGCACCCATCCCACCCGTGTTAGGACCCATATCACCGTCGCCGACACGTTTATGGTCCTGCGCAGTCGAAAGAAGAACATAATTTTCACCATCAGAGACAGCGAACACACTCGCCTCCTCGCCTGACATAAACGATTCGATAACGACCTCCTCGCCGGCATCGCCGAGTATTCTGTCCCTCATTAAATCGTTAACAGCTTGTTGCGCTTCATCAAGCGTCATACATACGATGGCACCTTTCCCTCCGGCCAATCCGCTTGCTTTGACTACAATCGGGACACCTTCTTCATTGACGAAAGCGAGGGCATCCGCGAGTTGATGGCTGCCAAAAGTTCGGTAAGCTGCAGTCGGGATGTTGTGGCGCTGCATAAAATCCTTGGCAAACGACTTACTTCCTTCCAACCTGGCCGCAGCTGCTGATGGCCCCATAACAGGAATTCGAGCTTCTCTGAGCACGTCGGCGACCCCGACTACTAACGGCTGCTCCGGCCCCACGATCACGAGACCAATCGTATGTTCGTCGCAAAATGTGCGAATGGCGTCGCCATCGAGAATTGACAACTGCACGTTTATTCCGCATGATGACGTACCCGCATTACCCGGTGCGAAATAGACCGATTCAGCTCGCTGGCTTTTTTGAATGGCCCAGCCGATAGCATGCTCGCGCCCACCGCCACCCAGAATCAATACGTTCATCCCAGTCTCGTTCATGATTCGTTTCGTTTAGAATCGACCGTTAGTTTTTTCAATTCAGAAAGTGTAACGAGCGCGTCTAAAGGCGTGAGACGCTCCGGATTCATGGACTCAATTCGGTCCCGAATCTCGGCGGCGACGGGGTCTGATGGCCCATCAAATAAAGACATCTGAATCGTATTCCTGTCCGGCACCGACGAAGCTCCGGCTTTCACGCCGGCATCCTCCATGGTTTCCTCAACCTTCAGTTTCTGGCTCTCGAGGTGTTTTAATACCTCGTTTGCCCGGACGAGCACCGGTTCGGGAATACCCGCCATCCTGGCCACTTCAATTCCGTATGAATGATCGGCTGCGCCTGCGACAAGCCTGCGTAAAAATATGAGCCGACCATCGTGTTCGTGAACCTGAATACGAAAGTTTTTTACCCTGCTCAGTCGATTCGAACACTCGTTCAGTTCATGGTAGTGCGTGGCAAATAACGTTTTAGCGCGGACAGATTCTTCGTCATGTAGATATTCAACGAGTGCCCACGCGATTGACAGACCATCAAAAGTGCTGGTTCCGCGTCCGACTTCGTCTAACAGGATCAGGGAGGACGGCGTCGCATTATTCAGGATGTTTGCGGTCTCGTTCATCTCAACCAGGAATGTACTCTCTCCCGCTGCAAGATTATCGGACGCTCCTACGCGGGTAAATATTCTGTCAACAACCCCGATGCACGCGGAGTCTGCCGGCACAAACGCACCCACCTGTGCCAATAACACTATGAGGCCGACCTGACGCAGAATTACACTCTTCCCGGCCATATTCGGACCCGTGATAACCATGATCTGACTAATATCCGGATCCAGACTCGTGTCATTCGGAATGAAGGGTTCTCCGTCCGGTAAGAAGGCCTCTACCACCGGATGGCGCCCATTTTTAATCTCTAACACAAAGCTGTCGTCCATGACCGGCCGCACGTATTTTCGGACGTGAGCGGTCTCGGAAAACGAAGTCAAAACATCAAGATTTGCTATCAATTCCGCATTCAGTTGCAAGGCAGGAACCTGCTCAGTGACCGCTTCCCGAAATTCGTGAAAGAGTCGAGCTTCCAACTCAGACAATTTACCTTCTGCGGAGAGGATTTTTTCTTCGTACTCCTTCAGTTCTTCGGTGATATACCGTTCGGCATTTACCAACGTCTGTTTCCGGATCCACTCCGATGGCACACGATCACGGTGGCGGTGGGTAACTTCCAGATAATACCCGAATACGCGGTTGTACCCTACTTTCAGACTTGAAATTCCAGTCAGCTCGGCCTCCCTGCTTTGAAGATCGGCCAGATACTCCTTACCCGACCGAGACATTAATCGCAGCTCATCCAGATCCGCATTGAACCCGTCCCGGATGACACCGCCATCTTTTAACTGCGCAGGAGGATTATCCACAAGTCCTCTTGAAATCAAGTCTTCGAGGACGGGAATAGCGTCCAGAGATGTGGCGACTCTTGCTAAAATAGCACTCTTTGCCGCACCAAGAACTCTTTTAAGGTCCGGGATTTGTTGAAGCGTGTTCTTCAGGTAGGTCAGATCGCGGGGGGATACCCGATTCACTACCGCTCTTCCGGCGATCCGTTCAAGATCTCCTACAGATTTGAGACGTTCTCTAACTTCTTGCCTGAGCGAATCTGACTCAAATAATTCTGCAACAGCGTCATGACGATCTTCAATTTGGGCCAGATTATTAAGGGGTCGAAGCAACCAGCTTCTTAATTTTCTGGCACCCATCGGAGTCACAGTTTCATCAAGAAGCTGTATCAGCGAGCCCTCTCTCTGTCCGCTCTGAATAGACCCCGCGAGCTCAAGGTTTCGACATGTCTGAAGGTCAAGAATCATGTTATCGTCAGTGTTCAACCGACTGATTTTCATGATATGCGAGAGTGCCGTCTTCTGGTTCTCAGATACATAGTGCAGGAGTGCTCCAGCAGCCACTATACCCAAGGATTCCGTATTTACCCCAAAGCCCTTCAGTGAATGCACGTCGAAATGATTCGTAAGAATGGTATTGGCGAAATCTTTCCCGAAGGCCCAATCTTCCAGCCTAGTAACAACCGTGGTGGTTGCACGCCTGGATGACCATTTCTTAAGCGCTTGCCGGCCCGGAGAATCCGGGTGTAGATCATTGCTGCACAATAGTTCTGCGGGAGCAATGGCGTTCAAAAAATCTGGAAGTTGTGACATCGAAACATCTCCACACACAAATTCGCCTGTTGACGCGTCGGAGTACGCGATGCCAACCCTGTCTTCGGCCGCCTGCGTTTTCCCTGTCCTTGATTTTTTGGGGGCAGCTGGTGTTGTACCTGACTCGGCTCTTTTGCTTCGAGAGCGGCTGGTATTCTGAAAGTGTACGGCAGCGAGATACTGGGACTTCCGTGGGTCAAGTAACTGATCACGAAGTGACACACCTGGCGTAACTACTTCCACCACATCCCTCTTTACGATATTTTTCGTGGTTTTTGGATCCTCCAGCTGCTCACAAATTGCGACTCTGTACCCCGCGCTGACAAGTTTTGGCAGATAGGTATCGATGGCATGATGCGGAAATCCGGCCAGTGCCACGTCACTGGCTTTTCCGTTTGAGCGCTTAGTAAGGGCGATTCCCAGTACTTCGTGGACGAGCTCAGCATCACCGGCAAACGTCTCGTAAAAATCGCCCATTCTGAAAAGCAGTATCGTGCCCGGATACCTGTCTTTGACTGACCAGTATTGGCGCATCAGAGGCGTGTTTCCTCGTGGTGCTTTTTCTGCAGTATTCTGAGAGATATTCTCAGTCATTGCGCCGAATGAAGATGTGATTTCATGAAGCCGGGAGGGGGAAACTGAAGCTACCGAACCCTAAAAGTATAAGCAATCAGTTATGCGAACAGTTCTTGTCAAATCGTGTAGTTTGGCCGAAACTACCCCACTATTCTTAACCGACATTTTAGTCAACCGATGACTCAGCGAACAACACTGATTGAACCAGATGAGTTGCACGAAATACTTGGCCAGCCAGAACTCGTTATTCTCGATTGCCGTTTTTCTCTTCAGAACACAGAGTCCGGCCGCGACCAGTACAAGACGGCTCATATCCCCGGAGCGGTATACGCACACTTGGAAGAAACTCTTTCGTCGGCGGTAATCCCGGGAGTCTCGGGTCGGCACCCACTACCGGTCGTAATCGAGATCGAACAGTTTCTAAGAGAAGCCGGTGTTAATCAGCAGTCCCAGATCGTCGCGTACGATAGTTCCGGAAGTGCTTTTGCGTCCCGGGCGTGGTGGGTATTGAAGTGGCTCGGGCACGAGTCAGTAGCGGTTCTGAATGGAGGCTGGCAGTCTTGGGAGCGGGTAGGGTTCACGATAGAAAATGAATCCATGGTGCCAGAAAGGGGTGATTTTCGGGCGGAAGTTGTCCATGATATGCTCGTCGATTTGGCGGATATTGACAGCGTGGCTGCCGATTCGGACACCCTT
>SMXK01000173.1 GCA_004356265.1 Bacteroidota bacterium | reverse complement strand
CCTGCTGCACTCTTTACCCGTCGAAGCCGGTACATCCCCATACTGGTTGTATCGCCTCTTTCGAGGGTCGGATTAATCGTCCCGAAAGGAAAATTGTTCCTTGCAAGATGTTACCCACGGCACAACATCCTATATTCGTTTCCCTGTACTATTTTTCTAATGGGAATTTATTTTTTTAATAAAAGATGGAGCATTGCTGATGAGGTTAGTATTATCTGCCACTTTCACTGCCGTTGTGCTTTTGTTCTCCTCCATTGCCGTTGCCCAGGACGCAGGAACGGCCACAAAAGAAACGCTCTCTGGTGCGTATACAGGTAGCGCCTATTCGCCCTACGCGAACCGAGCATTCCCAGAACGTCCACTGTGGGGCGATTCCCACCTCCACACGGGACTTTCAATGGACGCGGCTCTTTTCGGGAATCGTCTTTCACCCCGCGATGCATACCGCTTTGCTCGTGGTGAAGAAGTAGTCGCCTCTTCCGGACAGCGGGTTCGACTATCCCGGCCTCTTGACTGGCTGGTCGTGGCAGATCATTCTGATGGAATGGGGATGGTCTCAGATATAGCGGCCGGCAAGCCTGATTTATTGGCTTACGAGCAAGCGGCTCGATGGGGAGCCGGCATGAGGGCCGGTGGTGACGCGTCTATTGCCGCCGCACTTGATCTTATCTCGACGTTTTCCCAGGGCAAGATGGATCCGGAGATGTTCGCTCTCTACTCTCCAGGATCGAAGATTTATAAAAACCTATGGGAAAAAGTGATCGACGATGCTGAAATGTTCAACGATCCGGGTCACTTTACCGCATTGATTGGTTTCGAATGGACTTCGCTGATTCAGGGCAACAATATGCACCGGGTAGTCATCATGCGCGACGGTGCGGTGCGGGCCCGGCAGGTAGTGCCTTACACGACACAGGCACCGGTTGGAAGTCCGGATCCGCGGGATCTCTGGAAATATCTAGCCCGATACGAAGAGAAAACCAATGGAGAGATTCTGGCAATTGCACACAATGGCAATCTTTCCAATGGGATCATGTTTCCGCTGGAAGCGCAGTGGAATGGATCTGTTCTGGATGAGTCGTACGTCACCCAGCGCGACAAGTGGGAGCCTCTGTATGAAATTACCCAGATAAAGGGAGATGGAGAAGCACATCCATTTTTGTCACCCGATGACGAATTTGCCGACTACGAGAACTGGGACATCGGAAATCTCGATGTCTCGGTTGCCAAGACCAACGACATGCTCGCCGGGGAATACGGACGCGAGGCACTTAAGAGAGGATTGCAGATCGAGACACGCCTGGGTACAAATCCGTATAAATTCGGAATTATCGGTGCTACCGACAGTCATACGGGGTTGGCATTAGCCGAGGAAGACAATTTTTTCGGTAAACATACAGGGTATGAGCCCAAGCCAGGTCGCATGACTCATCCATTCATGCAAAATGAGAACGGAACGATAATGGGTTGGCAGTTGGTGGCTTCAGGCCTCGCTGCAGTATGGGCAACAGAAAATACGCGTGAAGCGATCTTCGACGCGATGCAGCGCAAAGAGGTATATGGCACAACAGGATCTCGAATGAGTCTTCGACTCTTCGGCGGGTGGAATTTCACTGATCAGGATTTAAACTCCAGGATGCCCGCTGTCGTAGGCTACGAACGCGGCACACCCATGGGCGGGGACCTTCGGGCAAAACCCGATGGTGATGTTGCGCCCAGCTTCATGGTGTACGCACTTCGGGATCCCATAGGTGCCAATCTCGACCGCATTCAAATCATAAAAGGCTGGGTCGACGGCAACGGCGATACACAGGAGCACGTTTATAATGTCGCGTGGTCACCGGGCCGATCGCTGGACAGCGATGGTAAATTACCCGCCGTCGGAAATACAGTAGATGTGGCCAACGCGAACTGGACGAATTCCATTGGCGCCGGTGATCTGGGTGCCGTCTGGACAGATCCTGATTTTGACTCAAATCAGAAGGCATTCTATTACGCCCGCGTGCTTGAAATTCCAACGCCGCGCTGGACAACGTACGATGCGTTCCGTTTTGGAATCGATATTCCAGAAGGCGCCCCCACCTCGACTCAGGAAAGGGCGTATTCGTCTCCAATCTGGTACACCCCAGCTAACTAGTGCCTGGTCGAGCAGCTGAAATTACGTTAAATGATGAAACAGGTAGTCATGCGGCTCCTTCGGGAGCCGCTTCTGCAATTCTTTGTTGTTGGTGGTCTGTTTTTCCTTCTTTTTGCGGTTGGTGATTCGTCTGACAATCCTTCTTCGAATTTGATTTCGGTCACACCAGAACGAATCGATAAGCTCGCGGCCCAGTTTTCCGCAGCATGGAATAGAACCCCGACCGAAGATGAGCTCGAAAATATAATCGACGGATATATCCGTGAGGAAGTGTATTACCGGGACGCACTGGCGCTCGGCCTTGACCAGAACGATACCGTGATCCGGCAGCGCCTCCGGCAAAAAATGGAATTCCTGACCGACACAGGCGCCTCGTTGATGGAGCCAACTCCGGATGAATTACAAGCCTATTTCACTGCCAACGAGAACGATTATCAGCGGCGACCACAATTGGCGATTGAACAGGTCTTCCTGGGCCAGGTACCGTCCGAGCAAGACACCGACCGCGCGCTGGCGCTTCTCCGCGCCAGCCCAAATATGAATGTCGGCGATATTGGCGAGCGCTCACTGCTTCCGGCACAGCTTAGACTCACGCGGGCGGAGGGCATCAATAGCGTATTCGGTGAGGGATTTTTCAGTCAAATTGCTGATTTTCCGCTGGATATGTGGTCTGGTCCTGTCGTCTCGTCTTATGGACGCCATCTCGTTCGCATCATGGATTCGCGGTCAGCAGTGTTGCCACCTTTGGATGAAATTCGGGAAGCGGTGATCCGGGATTGGAAAGCGGAAAAAGCGATACAGCTCCGGGAGCTCGACTTTGCTGCCAGACTCGAGAAGTACGTCGTCGTGAGAACCCGGGGCGATGGTGAATAAACGTTTTAACATAGTTGCCGTCATCTGCTGGGTGGCTCTGTTTACGCCAGTCACCACCGCAGCCAGCAACTCTTTGGTCCACGAGCTTCAGCCGGGATACCTGGTACTGAGCCTCGTCGATACCGACGTCTATTCAGTTTTGTGGAAGGTCCCTGCTGTAAAGGGCCGCCCGATGGCCATCTCGGCTTTACTCCCGGAAAATTGCTCGCAGCGAAGCGCCGAAAAGCTTGTGTGGAACGGCTCCGCATACATTGCGCGTTGGCACACAACGTGTATAGGAGGACTCGAGGGCGGCGTAATTCAGATTCCGGGCCTCGAAAAAACATCCACCGATGCCCTCGTCCGATTTGATTTCGCCAACGGTGTGAACGAAGCCCGCCGGTTAACTCCGGGAGCACCATCGTTCATAGTTCCTGCTGAACCCAACCGATTTCAGGTCGCAAAAACGTACCTGCTCCTGGGCGGAACACATATTCTTTATGGAATCGATCACCTCCTGTTTGTCCTTGCTCTGCTTCTTCTGGTCAAGGGATCGCGCCGCATCGTTGCAACGATTACAGCCTTCACCGTCGCCCACTCGATAACGCTCGGAGTTTCAACTCTGAGTATTGTTCGCATCGCCGGGCCACCTGTCGAAGCGGCGATAGCACTCAGTATTGTGTTTGTCGCATCTGAGATTATTCAGAGCAGAAACGGAAGGCAAGGGCTCACTGAGAGGTACCCATGGGTGGTTGCTTTCACTTTTGGTCTGTTACACGGATTCGGATTCGCCGGAGCTTTGTTGGAAATCGGTCTTCCACAGCACGCGATTCCTGAAGCGTTATTATTCTTCAATGTCGGCGTTGAACTTGGGCAGCTCCTGTTTATCGGCGCCATGTTCGCCATCGCCGGAATCTACAAGCGCCTCGCGCAGCGCTATTCGATCCCGCAACCGGAATGGGGATGGGCCGTAGTGCCGTACTCAATCGGCGCGATTGCCGCCTTCTGGGTCATAGAACGAGTAGTCGCATTTATCTGACGATCGTTTCTGTAAAGAGCGCCGTAACACAGGACCACCGCGTCGGATACCACCGAATAAGTTGTGCCGGCACACAATAATCTGAGCTCCTCAACGGTCTATAGAGCTGCGCGGGTGGACGAAACCAGCAAGCCAACTCGTTCAGCAACTCTTACACCCCCTCTTTTTAGCGATGTTAAAAAACTATCTGACTATCACGCTGCGGACGCTTCGCAAGCACAAAGGATATTCCTTTATAAATATTTCAGGCCTCGCCCTGGGTCTCGCCGCCTGCATCATCATGGTAATGTTTGTCCGTGATGAACTTAGCTACGATCAATTCCACGAGAAAGCCGACCGCATATACCGTATCGGGCTTGACGGATATCCTCCAAATTCAGAGGGCAACTTTTTCGCGATTACAGGACCGCCTGTTGGCACTGTCTTGAGAAGGGATTATCCGGAAGTAGAGCATGTAGTTCGCATCGAAGAGTATAACCCGGTCATCCGGCACAAAAACAGCTACCACTACGACGATCAATTTTATTTTGCCGAGCAGGAATTCTTTGACGTCTTCTCCTTCGAGCTCATTGAAGGTGATAAAGCAACTGCATTATCAGACCCGATGACGCTTGTGCTGACTGAATCCATGGCACAGAAGTACTTCGGGACCACAACGGCCGTCGGACAAAATATTATTTTGAATGATAGTCTGTCATTCGCGGTCTCTGGTGTACTGAAAGATTTCCCGTCAAACTCTCATTTCTCTGCAGATTTCCTGGTTTCGTACGCCACACGCCTTCAGTTCCAACCCGAAAATGATCAGGCGTGGTTGAGGCTGGGCACTTACACGTATGTAGCGTTGAACCAGAACGCGTCGTACGACGATTTTGCCGCGAAGGTTAAAACGATGGTTACCGAAAACTTTGGTGACCAGCTGAGCAGCATGGGCTTCAAGGCTGATCTGATTCCTCAGGCCGTTCCCGATATTTATTTGTATTCCCAAAGGGAAGCAGAAATCGGACCTTCCGGGGACATTACTCAGGTCTGGGTCTTTTCTGCCGTCGCCCTATTCGTACTCCTCATTGCCGGTATCAATTTCATGAATCTGGCGACAGCGCGTTCGATGGGGCGCGCCCGTGAAGTCGGTGTACGAAAAGTAGTGGGTTCAAGCCGGGGTATGCTCATCCGTCAGTTCCTCGGAGAGTCTGTGGTTATGTCCATGATCGCACTATTTGTGGCGATCGGTTTCGTCGCTGCAGCAATGCCGTTTTTTAATGATCTCGCGAACAAACAGATGGAGTTCGCGCAGCTTCTACAGCCAGAATTTTTACTCGGTTTATTCGTTGTTACGACATTTGTCGGTCTCCTGGCCGGATTCTATCCGGCATTCATGCTGTCGGCCATGCCAAGCGTCCTGGTCCTGAAAGGACAGATCAGGTCGACGCGAGCGGGGCGCATGTTGCGGCAGGGCCTCGTGGTTTTTCAGTTTGCCATATCCATCGCATTGATCGCCGGCACAGGCATCGTCTACAATCAGGTTGAATTCATGCGTGGCCAGGATCTCGGGTTTGATCAGGAACAAGTTCTTATCGTCGACGCTCAGGGAATTCCGGGAACGGCAATGTCCGAACAATTCGAAGTCGTAAAAGAAGAATTCGGCCGGCTAGCATCTGTAACCGATGTCTCTGCGTCAAGCTCGATACCCGGCCGCGGTACCAGTCGTCGCCTGTTTAATGCCGAAGACCTGGCTGAGGAGGATTCCAGATCAGCCCGTGTTACCAATATCGACCGAGACTTCCTGCAGACGTACAAAATTGACATTATCACAGGCCGGTCTTTGTCAGCGGAGTTTCAGACAGACCAGCGGGAAGGCATTATGGTCAATGAGACCGCCGTCGAATATATCGGCTGGGCGTCCGCGGAAGAAGCCATTGGCAAAACGATCTCTTTCGGAGGCCCGAATAGAACCGTTGTGGGCGTCATCAAAGACTATCATCAGGTTTCGCTCAAGCAGACTCTCGAACCCATGTTGTTTGTTATGAATCCGAGGAGTTACGGGTATTTCTCACTCCGCCTCGACACCAACGACATCCCAAGCACGATCGCCGAAATTGAGAGTATATGGGCCGGCCTGTTTCCCGGCTTCTCGTTTGAGTCCTTTTTCCTGGACGACGACTTCAACCGTCAGTACCAGTCAGAAGATCGGCTGATGGAAGTATTCGGATTCTTTTCCTTTCTCGCGATCATGATCGCCTGCCTCGGACTTTTCGGACTGGCGGCCTTTACCGCGCAGCAGCGAACGAAAGAAATCGGCATCCGCAAGGTGCTCGGCTCAACGGCCGTTGGAATCGTCCGATTGCTGTCGAAAGAATTTACACTTCTTGTTCTTGCGGCTCTTGTGGTCTCTATTCCAATCACCTATTTCACCATGGACGTGTGGCTGGAAACGTTTCCCTACAGGACAGATATCGGATTCAGAATCTTTGTCGTCTCTGGAATGGGAGCCCTGTTAATTGCATGGGTAACCGTTTCTTATCAGGCCATCCGCGCAGCACTTACGAATCCGGTCAATGCGCTTCGATCCGAGTAAAACAATTGAAATTAGACAAAACTACCAACTTGTCCTTCGCCACTCCGTGAGGTGAGAGCTTTGTCTGGGGTGAGGCGCCATCCGAATCCGTACGTCGTGTCGTTGCCGTTCACATTTATTAGCACGAACTTGTGTCGAGATTGTCACCCATAACGAAAATAAATTGGCACGATGAGATACGAGTTCGTGAAGAACACAATGCGAAAATTGATGCGGAGTAATTTTCTGGCACCATCTCATTCTGTTTTGTGTGTTGCAGCCAGTGCAAGTGAAGCTACTCTTTTCAAAGAACTGGGATTCGCAACGGTTACAATCTCGAATATGGATGAGAGGATGATGGGCGATTCATTCGCTCCATTCGACTGGAGCTTTCAAGACGCCATGAAGCTTTCATTTCCTGACAATTCGTTCGATTACGGATTTGTCTCTGACGGACTTCATCATTGTGATTCTCCACATCGGGCATTGGTCGAGTTATTTCGGGTTGCGCGAAATGGCATTATTGTTTTTGAATCTCGTGACAGCCTTACGATGAAACTGGCTGAATTTTTATCGCTCACACCTCGCTATGAGATTGAAGCGGTAGCTGGAAATGAATTCAAATATGGTGGTGTCAACAATACAGATGTCCCGAATTTTATTTACCGCTGGACCGAATCTGAATTTGAAAAGACGATACGCTCGTACTGCCCGTACGGCGATATGAACTTCAACTATTTCTATGGCCTGAATTTGCCATACGCTATGGCAAAGGTTAAAAAAATCCACTGAAGCTTATTGCCCTTTCTGTTCTGTCCCCGTTCGTATGGGTCTTCACGAGAGTGTTGAAAAAACAGTGTAACTCATTCTGTATGTGCGCAAACAAACCCGAGATACCGAACGGATTATGGCCATGGCTCCGAAGTGTTAACGGGAGGCCATCCATCGACGTCGATTATGTGAATGAACGATTCAATTCGCCCGAGGTAAGTGGAAATTAACGCGGAACAGTTTCCGTCGACGGCATAAATGTTTGCAGCACAGCTTCTTTCAGTACTCCACTGCTCACCCGGTACCGATTCAGGAAGACTATAACGGCCACGTCCTGCTCCGGGAAGCGGGAGAAGTTGGCCACAAACCCGCCGACTTGTCCCCCGTGACTCTGCGACGCGAGACCTTTGTACGGAGTGACTCTCCATCCGAATCCGTAACCTGTATCCGTCCCGTCCGGCAGGATCGTGGACTTCCATAGTGCTTGTTTGGATTCGTCGGTCAGAAGTTGATTGCCGTAGAGAGATTCATCCCACTTCGCGAGATCATATGCAGAGGAAAGAATTCCCCCTGCACCCAATGTTGAGGACGTCTCTGTCGGATTCCTGTTGATCAGTTCGCCCCGGCGGTTCACCCAATAACCCGCGGCACGGTGCAGAATAATGGCTTCCGGATCGGCCAGACGCGTCTGGGTCATTCCCAACGGCCCAAATATCCTGTTCTTCAGAATGCGGCCCAGCGGTGCTCCATCCACTCGCTCTACAATCATACTTAGCAGGTAATATCCTGTATTGCTGTAGTAATAACCCGTTCCCGGTTCAAAGTCCATGGGGCGAGACTGCGCAATAGCAATTACATCTTGAGGCGTCATTCTGTACCGGTACACATCGTACGTACGGATCTCCTCGTAATCCGGTATACCGGACGTGTGGGTCATGAGCTGCCGCACCGTGACACCAACCCATTCGCTCGGCAGATCAGAAAGGTGCTTCTGAATCGGATCGTCTACGGCGAGCCGTCCTTCTTGCACCTGCATCATGACCACCGCGGTTACAAACTGCTTGCTTATCGATCCGATTTCAAACACAGTGCTATCGTTAACAGGTACGGCGAGTTCAACATTAGCGAGGCCGTAGGTCTTGAGATGCACAATTTGCCCACGGGACGCTACGGCCACCAGCCCGCCGGGAATATTATTGTCCGCCATGTGCGCCTTAATCCGCGCGTCCAATTCCTCCAGCTCCACAGTTGATGGGGTCACGAGCTGAGCTGAAGCCGCGGAGCCGGAAAGCACGAGGAAGCCGATCGTAACAAGAAAAATTCCGATCATTCGAAAACGAATACGAGATCCACCCTCGCCGTTAAAAAATGGATTTTGTCTCATCTTCTGAAGAGGCTCTAATGCGGGGATTCCTCGCTTCTGTTCTCCCGGTCTCGCATCTGCGCGTTGCCGATGAACTCGTATCCGGCGTCCTGAAAAGCGCTGTCAACAGATTCAAATACGGCGATTGCGAGTCCACTTTTAAGGTATGGTATCCGGCCCCACGAACCCCACATATATCGACGCCACGGATGGATGAACAGACGCACGTATTTCCCGCCGATCACAACGACTTCCAACTCCGCGTGAACCGAGTAGAACAACCAGTTGGCGAATTTACGGGGTTCCGTGGCCACAGCATTTTCGACGTCAGCCGGGCGAAGAATCCAGCCCGAATCCTCTAAAACCTGTCGAACCTGGTTCAACATCTCATACTCAGTCGCAGGGCCACTCGATGCTGAATGCTCAACAGTCAGTGACGCAACAACCGAATCCGGGTTTGCCGTCGCGTCTTCATCTGCCTCTGACTGTTCATCTTCGGAAAAATGGAGATTGGACTCCTCGTTCGTGGGGG
Source organism: Bacteroidota bacterium (assembly GCA_004356265.1). GTDB lineage: Bacteria > Bacteroidota > Rhodothermia > Rhodothermales > UBA10348 > N075bin62. The sequence goes on along the minus strand of SMXK01000173.1, from coordinate 1,151 downwards.
GCCCGAGATCCAACCGATAGTCACCATATTTAGGTGCTAGGCTGGGCACACACGCAGAAAGCATCGCAGAAAGCACCATTAAAAATGCTGCTTGTACAAAATATTTTCTTCTGAAAGAGACCAAAAGGAGACTTTTCTGTCGGATGAAATTTTTCCCGCAGCAGTTCGAACGCGCCCGGACCATACAGGTTTAGGGCAATTCTGGCTGCTAAAGAACACCATAGTGCCCGAATGCTCACTTTCTTCAAACAAATCCACGAACTCAGGTGGGGGGCTACCGTTGCACAGCAGCTAAAAACTATCGTATTTTAGTCGTCTGGCCCAATTTATCAGTCAACCCGTTTTCAGGAGGAAAATATGCCCTGCGGTCGCAAACGAAAAAGACATAAGATTGCCACGCACAAGCGCAAAAAGCGCCTGCGCAAAAATCGGCACAAAAAGAAGGGTAAGTAGGCTTTTTTAGCCTGCTGCCTGTTCTGATTTTCAGTCGAAAAATTTGCCTGAGTTCTTAAACTCTTGCGAAACAGCTCCCCGTGCCGATAGGTATTAGGAAAGAGCTGATTAAAACCACACTGTAGAATACCATGAAAAATCGGTCTGACGGAAGTTCATTTCGCGCTGGTACCTGGGGAGTCATCCTGGGTGCGGCGGCTGGTTTTGCCGTGGGTCTTTTACTGGCGCCGGAAGAAGGCACCAAAATTCGACGGAAAATCGCCTATCAGCTCGACCATCTCAGCGAGCAGATCGCTGATCTGATAGAAAAATCCCTGTCTCCGGAAGAAGTGGGAGATGCACGGAAAGACGGGCAGGCCCTGGTGAATGAAGCTCAGGAAAAAGCTGAGCGCATTCGCGACGATATCGATTCCCTGCTTGGCGAAATCCGGGAAAGCCAGGACGCTTCCTGATTCCACTGGCAGCTCGCGATTTTTCAGCTTAACCCGCCTGCCTGAAATGCCCAATTTTTCGATTCTGCTTCCATCGTCGGATAAACAAATCTCCGGTGGAAATCCTCTTGCTCCGGACATGTTCGACTATAGGACGTCGAACACGTTCAATTATTTCAGTGATCTGAATCAGGATCGCCGTGCGCTTATAGCTGCGCTACATGGCGCTCTTGAAAACACAGATGTAGATAAGGAAGCCCTGCTCGG
>SMXK01000172.1 GCA_004356265.1 Bacteroidota bacterium | reverse complement strand
GGTATTTGACTGTCCAAGATATGTAAATGCGAAAGGTACGCGTGTTAGACTCGGCGCATTTTCGAACTCCGCATCAACATAACGACCGCCAAGACGAAGACGTCCGTTATCCAGGACATTCATGTTGACATTTCCAGCCAGCGCCAGATTCTTCGAACCATAGCGACGTTTATCGTTTCTGACAACAAATTCAGACGACTGGACCAGATCCGCACGCGTTAAAGGGCGCAAATTGTTGATCGTAAACTCATCACCTTCTGTCAGCGCTGCTGGCACAAGAATTTGAGTTCCATCGTCAAAAGTAATAAATCCGTCATCCAGGTTTGGATTGCCGTCAGGGTCAACGAGCATTGCTGCTCCGTTGGCAAGCGTGTTCGGAACATTCGCATATGCGATGTTACCAGCGCCGTCGATCATCTCAAACGCGGTGGGAGCGGCTTCGAGATCGGCAATTCGATCATCTGGAAGATAAATCTGTCCGACTGCCCGAGGTGAGCGGTCTCCTCTGTCGGTGTATTCACCGGACATGAAGAAAGCGAGCGATCCTGCGATCGGTCCACCTATTGCAAACGAAGCAAGATTATAATCGTAATCGTCAAGTCCGGAAGACGTAATTCCTTCGAATGAGCCAAAGAATTTTGAACGACCTGATTTCGTGGTAATGTTGATGATACCCGACATGGCATCGCCGTAGCGAGCCGATATCGAACCAATCAACATTTCCTGTTCCTGAACAGCAGATTGAGGAATCGACGCACTCCCGAATACTTTCACACCATCAATGAAGTACTGGACTTCACTGCCGCGAGAACCACGGATGTTTAGCGTGCTGGACCCTTCCTTTCCGACAACGCCCGCCTGTGTCTTAGCGACAGCAGCGCTGCCACGAACAGGTAGGTTTACAATCTGTTCAGAAGAAACGATTTTCGGAACACCGATAGCATCCTTCTGGATGAGCGGACGTTCGTATTCGACAATAATAGCTTCCAGCTCCAACCCAGGAGTAAGCGAGAAATTTAGTTCCTGCGTGTAACCGGAGCTAACGTCAACTTCGATTTTAATTGATTCCTGATAGCCGACGAATGAAGCTCGCACTTCGTATTTGGCAACGGGGACCCCGAGAATAAAGTAATTACCATCGACGTCTGTGATCGTACCCAAACTGGTGCCAACGATAATAATACTGGCGCCCGGTAGTGGGTCTCCAGTATCACCGTCCGTTACGACTCCCGCAATCTTACCCGTGTTCTGGGCAAAAACGAGCGCCGGCGCAGCCAGTAGCATGAGTACCATCATGCCCCATTTGCGTAACATAAGCTACCTCCTCTAGTGAAATGATGTGTGGCAAATAATCATGCACCGCAAACCAAGCGATGCATTAATAGTCGTGTAAAACACGAATTTCGTTGATGCGGGTAACGCAAATCGACTGAGAAGCGGCGAAAAGAGACTTCACCATCTAAGGTCACTGTATTCGACAGCCAACGCCTGACGCCACAACCGGACATACCGATCGCGACAGATCTCAGGCTTGACTCGAAAAGTGGGGTAGAAAAGCAGTAGCCTTCTTTCAAAAGCACTCGTCAGTTAATTTGTGATACCGGTGCATCTATAATCATTACAAATATAAATGCGCTTTTTCCGGATGTCAAGGCATTATGATTGTCTAAATACAAAGGGTATGTGGTTTTGCCGTAGCCTTAAAATGGCCAATGCCCATCATCAAAAGCGCCATTCAAAGCTGAATTGAACGTATTGCGTACACTCCGGGTATCTCTGAAAGCGCTGAAAGAACGTCAGGACCAACCGGTTCATCTACAGAAATTACAGTAAGGGCTACCTCTCCGGGATTTTTTCTGCCTAATGAGAGCGATGCGATGTTTATGTCGGCAGTCGCCAGGATGGCTCCCACACTCGCTAGCATGCCCGGCCGATCGTCATTCTGATAGAGCAGAATTGTACCTTGAGGACGCACCTCCAGTCGGTACCCGTTTATACGGACAATCAATTCTTCTCCGTCTCCGAAAACGGTTCCGGAAATCTCGATCCGGTCGGAATCCGTCTCCAATGACACATCGAGCTGACTGGAAAAAGCGGACGTTACTTCGTGCGTCTCGTAGCCGGACTGCAGCCCCGACTCTCTGGCGATGTAAGGGGCGCTCACATGATTGACAGGCGCTGAAGTAATGGTTGATAAAAAACCCTGCAATACGGCAAGTTCGAGGTTGGGTGCATGTGACCGGAGAGCCTCCCCTCGACAGCCCACTTTTATTCTGTAAGCGTGGCCACGGAGCATCTGCGCAGAAAAAACTCCCAACTTTGTGGCCAGTCGATAATACGGTTCGTATTCAGACATGCCGGGGGCAGGTGTAATCGATAGATTGACCGCCGTCGATACACTTTCGCCTCTCAGCGCGTGAATTACCTGCTCCGTAACCTGCAGGGCTACCTTTCTCTGCGCCTCATCCGTTGAGGCGGCTATGTGTGGTGTTGCGACCACACGCGGGTGAACCAGCAGTTCTCTCAACTGCTCGGTCGGAGGTTCGACCGAGTAAACGTCGAGCGCCGCGCCTCCCACGTGCCCGGCTTTGAGTGCCTCCAGAAGATCGACCTCATTTACGATTCCGCCGCGAGCGCAATTGATGATCATTACACCTTGGCGGCAACGAGCCAGCGTGTCGGCATTAAACAGGTCTCGTGTTGCGTCGTTCAACGGAGCGTGGATCGAAATAAAATCAGATTCTGTGAGAACCTCTTCAAATGGTACAAGTGAGATTCCAAGATCTGCCGCCACCTCCGCAGACATCACCGGATCTACGGCAATCACATTCATTCCAAAAGCGAGCGCCCGGACAGCGACTTCACGCCCGATTTTTCCGGCGCCCACGATTCCCAGGGTTTTCTCGTAAAGTTCGATCCCGGTAAACTCCTTCCTGTTCCATTCCCCGGCCCTGACGGAAGCGCTGGCTCCCGGGACGCGGCGCGACAGTGACAGCAGCATAGCCATGCTGTGCTCCGCAGTAGATATCGTGTTTCCGGCAGGGGCATTCAGAACCAGTATGCCTGCGCGTGTGGCGGCCTTTATGTCTACGTTATCGACGCCCACTCCGGCGCGCCCGATAACCTGAAGAGAGGCAGCGGCCGCGATCAGGTCCGCCGTGATGGTTGTACCACTCCGGATGATCCACGCGTCAGCAGCAGCACAGACATTCTTGAGTTCGTCGGGAGTCTGCTTCAGCGCAATCAGCGGCTCATAACCGGCCTCCTTCAGAAGGCGAGTACAGATCGGGTGAATCTCATCTGTAATCAATACCTTTTTTGACATTATATAAACAGGATGAAAATTATCTATACCAGGAGCGACGAAACCCACCCCAGAATCTCCTCTTTCCCGCGACCATCTTTTGCAGATGTTAATATAACGGGAGGCTCAAGAGACATCTCGGCGATGCCTCGACGGATTTCATTAATGGATTTCTGGCGTTGATTACCCGACAACTTATCTCCCTTTGTGAGCAGTACCACGGGCACGGCATCGCCCTCGCCGATGAGCCTCAGAATATCCCTGTCTATGTCTGAGAGGGGATGTCGGCTGTCGATGAGATGGAATACAATTCGGAGTGCTTGTCTGTGCCGGATGTATCCGCTGATAAGTTTTTGCCATTCTGCGCGCTGCCGTTTCGCGACCCTTGCATACCCGAATCCGGGTAAATCTACCAAGTAGAAAACTTCGTTGATCAGGAAAAAGTTTACTTCTTGCGTTTTCCCGGGGGTTGAACTCGTGCGGGCAATATTTTTGCGGCCCAGAAATTTATTTATCAGCGACGATTTACCAACATTCGATCTTCCAACGAATGCGATCTCAGGGATACCCTCGTCCGGCATTGTTTTTACCGAAACGGCACCCATTACAAATGATGCGCTCTTGATCTTCATGTATTGACGACGCCTATAGCGCCGGAGAGAGTACGCAAGTCGTTATCAGGCGGCTCTCCCTGCTACAGCTTCTCCAATCAATGCCGGATTCATAACGATTGTGGCCCCGGCTTCTTCGAGAGCAGCAAATTTATCTTCGGCCGTGCCTTTTCCTCCCGAAATAATGGCTCCTGCATGCCCCATTCGGCGACCTGGAGGTGCCGTACTTCCCGCGATAAACGCAAAAACCGGTTTACTCATCTGGTCTTTTATATACACGGCCGCTTCTTCTTCAGCTGTTCCGCCGATCTCACCGATCATCACAACCGCTTCCGTTTCGTCATCGGCTTCAAACATTTTAAGAACGTCGACAAAACGTGAGCCAATTATTGGATCACCTCCGATGCCAACGGCTGTGCTCTGCCCTAATCCCTGCCGTGTTAATTGATCCACAGCCTCGTAGGTAAGTGTACCAGATCTGGAAACGACACCAATAGAGCCCTCGGTGAAAATCATCGCGGGCATTATGCCAACCTTGGCCTGCCCTGGAGATACCACTCCGGGACAGTTTGGCCCGATCAGCGTTGCGCCCACCTTTTTCACGAAATGATATACAGAAACCATATCCCGCGTCGGAATACCCTCGGTGATGCAGATGATCACCTCGATCCCGGCGGTCGCCGCCTCAAGAATGGCATCAGCCGCAAACGGAGGTGGGACGAATATTACTGATGTGTTTGCGCCCTCTTCCTTAACGGCATCAGCCACAGTGTTGAAAACCGGTCGATCAAGGTGCGACTGCCCTCCCTTGCCGGGCGTCACGCCACCAATAAGGGGTGTGCCATAAGCAATCATCTGTTCGCTATGATACGTGCCTTCGTTGCCGGTGAAACCCTGTACAACCAGCCGGGTGTTTTTGTTTACAAGTATGCTCATGGGAGCCGATTTTCAAAAGTTGGAAGAGAAGCCTGTTCGGTTTCAACCGAAGTCCCGATCTAACCGAAAAACAGAAGGGCAATTTAAGGGGGTACTTACCTTTTCTACAATTCAGTTTGTGTAAACTGCATTAGAATAATTGCATACCGAGGGTTTGTCTCACCATGGTCAAGAGCTGATGCGTCTACTTACTTGACCATTCGATCAATATCGATTGATCCGGGTCAATATATCGTGCAACGACCGGTCGAGAATGCTGAAAAGATACACTTGTACGTAACGAGGCTATTGTTACACATAACAATCGTCGTTCTCTATTGATCTGGTGCCGCCTTTTTTTCCTGCGAACTGCCGCTGTCGGCCTGTTGGGTTCCTGTTGACACAGGATGAGCTTCACGGGGCGTGGCGGCACCCTGCGGGTTTTGTGCCGGAGTTTGAATTCGCTGGACAGAATCATCTACCTTAAATTCATCTGTAATTTCCTTTGTGGCTGTTTTGAATTCCTTTATTCCTTTACCAAGTCCACGGGCAATTTCCGGTATTCGCTTAGCTCCGAACAGCAACAATACGGCCAGGAAGATCAGAATCAGTTCAAAAGGTCCAAGGCTTCCCATAACGAAGTTGTGTTATATGCTGCACAGAATGGATGCTGAGTTCATGATTGAGAATCAATGTCCTCTGAACGCGTATTAGCGCCCAATATCCATCTGTTGGGTTGTTATTATAGGTTCAAGATAACAAACAATGGTCACACATGGACCATCCGTCAGTCTAATCGCCGATACGATGTATAATGGGTTGCGTTCCTGCCTGTCAGGCGTGTGTGTCATTTCTGAATAGTGCAGCTGTTGATAATTAATGAGTAATATTTCTGCCTCCCACCATCAATTGACCAGGGAGGAAATACACGGCTGGCCAAAAGCTGAATTGCATTCCCACCTTGACGGTGCGCTTCGCCTGGAAACGATGCTGGAACTGGCCAAAGAACAGGGCAAGTTAAATCTCTTGCCGGCCAATACAATCGATGATCTTGAAGTGGAACTGCGCAAGATCGACGACTCCACCGATCTCGCGGAATATCTGGCATGGTATAAATACACGATACCATTGATGCAGTCCGCAAGTGCATTGGAGCGGATCGCATATGAGATGGCCGTTGATTCGGCGAGGGATAACGTTCGGTATCTGGAAGTCAGGTACGGCCCGGTTCTTCATACAGAAGAAGGTTTGTCGCTTGCGGCGGTTAATAATGCTGTCCTGGATGGGCTCGCTCGCGCGGAGCAAGAAACAGGAATTATTACGGGGTTAATCGTGTGCGCTCTGAGAGACAGATACGTCAGCGCGTCGGTCCGGCAGGCGAAGCTGGCCGTTGACTTCCGGTACCAGGGCGTAGTTGGATTTGATCTTGCGGGTGCTGAAGCCGGTAATCCACCGAAAGAACACATCGGGGCTTTTTATCATGCCAGAAATCACCTGTTAAACCTGACTGTTCATGCAGGCGAATCGTGGGGCCCCGATTCTATCCGCCAGGCTCTTTTTTATCTGGGTGCGCAACGAATCGGACACGGAATAACGCTCGTCGAGGATGAGGAACTGCTGGAATATGTTGTTAATCAACAGATTCCGCTTGAAATATGCCCGACGAGCAACGTACAGACGCATGTTGTGGCTGATTTCGAGTCACATCCGATCGGGGAACTGGTAAAAGCAGGCGTTGCGGTTACTGTCAATACGGATTCACTTCTGTTCAGCCGCACAACCGTAACCGAGGAATTATACAGGGTGCACACACGGTGTGGAATTTCAACTGAAGAATTGCGCGAAATAGCTTTAAACGGCTTCAGATTCGCATTTCTCCCGTACGCAGAACGACAAAGGTTGTTGAAAAAAGTAACCACCGAATTCCCGATTCCGCCATCGGAAAAAACCCCAGCCTGGTAGAAATGTACGATCCCACTTCCCGACGGGCCCTCATTCGACCCGCCACATCTATAATTGGCATCATTGACGTTCCTTCGGATAAATCTATAGCCCATCGCAGCGCTCTTTTTGCAGCGATCGCCGACGGTACGTCTCGAATTGTCGATTATCCCGTTTCTGAGGACCCTGTTTCAACGCTCAAGTGCCTGAAGGCACTCGGCATAAAATTCTACGAAGAGGATGGGATTCTCGTAGTTGAAGGAAAAGGACCTCGAGGTCTGACGAAACCTGAAGCAGACCTTTTCTGTGGGAATTCAGGAACTACCATGCGGCTGTTGGCTGGTATTTTGTCCGGTCAGGATTTTTCCTCCCGCCTCACGGGCGACCCATCCTTGTCCGGGAG
>SMXK01000171.1 GCA_004356265.1 Bacteroidota bacterium | reverse complement strand
CTCTGGTAACCCGAATACTTACCGAACCGGGTGCGTTCGGAATGTTCTCGGTCTCGAAAATGAATGAGTTTGTGAGTGCTTTAATTGCAGAAGACTAGCCGTAGAGAATAACAGACAAAGCAATGGGCTAAGAGAAGCTGTTCACAGAAAGAATCGAACCCCTGATCAGCCACTGAGTCCCGTAGGCTAAATCCAGGGGCTACTTCCTCAACTCTTCGAGCATATCCTTGGCGTTCTCATGATTCGGATTGAGCTCGAATGAGAGGTCTTCCGCCAGACCGTTGCCGAGCCAGTCGCTTTCGCGGCTGGGGCTGAGGTCCTCGGGAAGGTGAGCCAAGCCGAAATATGTCTGCAAAAGCTGCGTAGGTATTTCTAATTTGAGAAACCGTCTTCTTGTTAAGCGAGACCTCGAAGATCTGGAGCGAAGGTTAAACGCAAAAATAGACGACTCTTATCATTAGAAACCTTCAGAAGGAAGGCGAGATCTATTTAATTAATACACAATCCGTTCAACGGAAGTCCTCCGTATAGCCAGATCGCGCTTGTCGTAGATGCGGGTTGTTCTCATGTCCGCATGGTTTGCAAGATTGGCCGCTTCTTCAAGCGTGCCTCCAGCCTCAAGAAATCGGGTAATCCCGGTAGCTCTGCAGACATGATTTCCAATCCAGTCGGGGAGACCTGCATTTTTCGCTCGTGGCTTAATTATATCGAGGGCGGGGATTCCGCTCGCTGCGCTCGCAAGATCCCGAGTGAGGGGTCCTGCAAAAGAATCGCTGCCTTCCAAGCCCCACGCGCTCACTTCGTTCGCGCTCTGGTCTTTTCTCATGAATCTCTCTCGCGAGTAAACTCGCTTCGCTATTCATGAGAGAAGCCCCACCGGCTTCTCCGGCGGGGCCTGGTCCTCGCGATTCGTTTTGCGGAGAGAGAGGGATTCGAACCCTCGGTACCGTTGCCGGCACACTCGCTTTCCAGGCGAGCCCCTTCAGCCACTCGGGCACCTCTCCGGGGATTTCGTTGAGTCAGTCCCAATGCGGATGATCAGTACAAGTTCTCTGGCGCGTCGCTCGAGCGGTGAATCTTGATTGAATTGGATCGATTACTGCAGAAACGTCGGATACCGAGCCCAAACCGAAGCCGTCTGAAGCCAAAATGGCCCAAAACGATCCCAAACGGCCCAAACGGGGCCCCAAAGCGACCCTGAACCGCCTACACTTCCATTATCTCTTTGTCTTTGTGGTCCAGCAATGCGTCCACCTTGCCGATATACGTGTCGGTCAGCTTTTGTATCGTGTCGTCACATTCATGGCCCATATCTTCGGGGAGACTATGCTCCTTGACGGCAGACTTGACTAGGTCTTTCGAGTGGCGGCGCACGTTTCGAATCGCAATTTTGGCATCCTCACCGCGTGTTCTGGCTGACTTCACCAGGTCCCTCCGACGTTCTTCTGACAGAGGCGGGATAGAAATCCGGATGAGGTCGCCATCATTTGAAGGGTTCAGACCCAGATTTGCTGCCTGAATGGCTTTCTCAATTTCGCCCAGAGCTGTTTTGTCCCACGGTTGAATAACGAGCAAGTCTGACTGCGGTGCATTTACGTTGGCCATCTGATTCAGAGGTGTCTGAGAACCGTAATAGTCCACCCGCAGGTTTTCTAACATGGAAGGGGAAGCGCGGCCAGCCCGAATAGATTTTAATTCACCCATGAGATGCTCAATGCTCTTTAACATGTGTTCTTCTGCGTCTTCCAGAATGAGATTCAGTTCCTCGTTAATCATGGGTTTGTATCCTTTCGGTTTTCTAGCCTATCGTAAAATTTCCAGCGATTCACACGTTGACGGTACTATTCCAGGTTATGAGCGTCCCAACATTCTCGCCTTTCAAGATGCGGGTTAAGTTGCCATCGGTTTCCATGTTGAATACGATGATATCCAATTCGGAATCTTTGCACAACGCGAAGGCCGTCATATCCATCACTTTTAAATTCTTTTGTATCACCTCGTCTCCGTCGATCTGGTGATACATCGTTGCATCAGGATTTTTTTCGGGATCCGCCGAAAAAACGCCATCGACTCGAGTCCCCTTCAAAATGACATCCGCGTCGATTTCGAGTGCGCGCAAGGCCGCAGCCGTGTCGGTCGTGAAGTAAGGATTTCCGGTTCCACCCCCAAAAATCACGACCCGTCCTTTTTCAAGATGCCGAATGGCACGCCGTCGAATGAACGGCTCTGCGATCTCGTTCATCGTGATGGCTGATTGCAACCTCGTTTGTAGCCCGACCTGTTCGAATGCGTCCTGCAAAGCCATGGCATTAATTAATGTGGCCAGCATCCCCATGTAATCAGCATGTGCGCGCTTCATACCCAATGTAGCCTTATCTACACCTCTGAATATATTGCCACCACCAATTACTACCGCGACTTGTGTCCCGGCATCAACCGCGGCTTTGACCTGGAGGGCAAATCCAGTAATCACAGTCGGGTCGATTGCATCGGAAGTTGTGCCCCGAAGCGATTCACCACTCATCTTCAGCAGGATTCGTTTGTAGCGTGGGTCGTAATTGTTGCCCGACATAAAAATATATTGGTATTGAGCTTGCAAGCTAACGAGAACACCGATTGTATACAATCAGCAAGAATGTAATCCCGGCAATCCGCCCAAAAAAGAAGGCGCCTCTACAATCGCAGAGACGCCTTGAGAACATATTGCCGTATAAACCTGCTGGGATTTACTCTCCCAGAACGAATCGAACGAACGATTTCACTTCGGCGCCAGCAGCTGCGAGCATTTGCTTCACCGATTGCGACGAGTCCTTAACGAAGGCCTGCTCAAGAAGTACATGGTCTTTGTAATAACGCTCCAGTTTTCCGGTCGCGATTTTGTCGACAATGTGCGCGGGTTTGCCGTCCAGCAGCGCAGCTTCGCGGGCGATTTTCACTTCTTTGTCGGTCACTGAGGAATCAACTTCCTCGCGACGGGTGGCAATGGGATTAAGCGCCGCGACCTGCATGGCTACGTCGCGCCCGATATGCTCGAGATCACCTTCTCCACTGATATCGACCAGAACGCCGAGTCGGTTTCCGGGATGAATGTATGAGACAATCGATCCAGTGTCACTCGTTGCAATAGCGTGGCGGCGGAGGTCAATTTTCTCACCGATTTTGCCAGTCATATTCGTAAGCGCGTCAGCGACCGTACTGTCTCCATCGAATTCAAGAGCAAGAAGAGCATCAGCATCCGCGGGCCGATGTGTGAGCACCGATGCGCCGATTTGAGCTGCAAATGCCTGAAATTCGTCATTCCGGGCAACAAAATCAGTTTCGCAATTCACTTCCACAAGAATGGCCGTTTTCCCATCAGTTGAGGACGCCGTAACAACGAGTCCTTCTTTCGCTTCGCGATCGCTTCTTTTTGCGGCTATTTTTTGACCCAGTGTGCGCAGTAAGTCAATGGCTGCATCGAAATCACCTTCAGTTTCTACGAGTGCCCTTTTACAGTCCATCATGCCGACGCCCGTAACGTCGCGCAGTTTTTTTACATCTTTTGCAGATATAGACATCTATTCCCTCTTATGACAAGTGTCAATTCAATTCGCAGGGACGGTAGAACACCGCCCCATGATCGCGGATTATTTTTTCGCTTCAGCAGTTTCCTTTTCTACCTTAGGAGCAGCTTTTGCAGTCGCATCAGCTGTTGCTTCCGCCGCCGGTTCGGCAGCAACTTCTGCGTCTGCTGCTTTTTCTGCCGGAGCATCAGTTGGCGCAGCTTCAGGTTTTGCCTTGGTCACCGCTTCCACTTTCGCCACCGTGCGTGCGCGTTTCTTTTTCGTTTCGGCCTCGGCTTCTACACGTTCCTTTTCGGCTTTTGCTGCGGCTTCGTATTCATCACGCTCTGCTTTCCCTTCAAGAATTGCATTGGCAATAATTCCGGTAATCAGGTCAATTGAACTTGAAGCGTCGTCGTTTGCCGGAATCGGGTAGTCAACCAGGTCAGGATCACAGTTTGTGTCCACGATGGCGATGATCGGAATTTTAAGCTTTTTGGCTTCCTTAACGGCGATGTGTTCTCTGCGGATATCCACAACGAAGATGGCTCCAGGAATTCGTGCCATATCCTGAATACCGGTAAGAATTTTCTCAAGCTTCTCGCGCTCGCGAGATTTCATGAGGCGCTCTTTTTTCTTCAGTTCGGCAAGCGTTCCGTCTTCGTCCATCTTCGCGAGGTCTTCCATGCGGCGAATGCTCTTACGGATAGTCGCAAAGTTGGTAAGCGTTCCGCCCAACCAGCGCTCAACCACGTAAGGTGAACCACTTGCTTTGGCGTGTTTACGGATGATCTCCTGAGCTTGCTTTTTAGTACCCGCAAAGAGGATACGTTTTCCGCGTCTTGCATACCGGGTAGCTACTTCCGCAGCTTCGTCCAGATACTTTTGCGTCTGATGCAGATTCAGGATGTGAATCCCGTTGCGCTTCATGAAGATGAACGATTTCATCTTCGGATTCCAGCGGCTTGTCAGGTGGCCGAAGTGAGTACCGGCTTTGAGAAGTTCTTCAATCGATGCCCGGTGTTCGGACATCTGTTTCTTTTCGCTCATTTTAGTATGTATCGGGTTAATCCTCTACACCGTTCAACTAATCAGGCTAACCCTCTCGGGCACCCGCCTGACCATCCGGGCGTATGTGTCGTTGAATGAATTTGAGAAGCCGCGCGGGCCAAACAAATCCGATAATCGTTCTAACGTTTCGAGAACTGGAAACGTTTACGGGCTTTTGGCTGTCCTGGTTTTTTACGTTCCACCATTCTCGAATCTCGTGTCAGGAATCCTGCAGCACGAAGAGGTTTACGTAGTTCTTCGTTGTAAGAGACCAGCGCGCGCGAGATGCCCAATCGAATCGCTTCGGCCTGACCGGTCTGGCCACCACCGTGGGTGTTAACAAGGAGATCAAACGTACCCGTCGTTTCGGTCAGGGCGAACGGAGACAGGATCGAACGTCGCCGCCATTCCAGCGGGAAGTAATCTTCCATCTCACGTTTGTTGATCACAATTTTACCTTTGCCCGGGCGCAGGTATACGCGAGCTACCGCGTTTTTACGTCGCCCTACGGCGATGTATTGAACAGCTGTTGCCATATCAGTTTATTCAGTCTCGAAAGAGATTGCCTACAAAGACAATTCTTTAGGTTGTTGGGCTTCGTGCGGATGCTCGGAGCCTGCGTAAGTTTTGAGTTTCGTAATCATCTGACGGCCAAGAGGGCCTTTTGGAAGCATCCCTTTCACCGCATTCTGAACCATGAATGTCGGTTTTTTAGCGCGTACATCTTTAGGAGACAGGATTGTAACACCACCAGGGTAACCGCTGTGCCGGAAATACTCTTTGTCGGTTTCCTTGGCTCCGGTGAAGCGTACTTTGTCAGCGTTGATAACAACAATGAAGTCGCCCGTATCTACATGTGGGGTAAAGCTGGGCTTGTGCTTCCCGCGAAGCATGGAAGCAACCTTGGAGGCTAGACGACCAACCACCATGTTCTCGGCGTCGATCACGTACCAATCACGCTCGACATCGGCCGGCTTCGTGCTGAGTGTTTTAAAACTGTTAACGTCCATTGGGACTCTCTGAAAACAATAAATGTCTGAAAAGCTTTTCGGATGAAAATCCGTGTCTGCGACGATTACAATCCGGCGCAGTCTCGCAAAATACGACCTTGCACTTGATGGAACAACGATTGTAAGTGTGCGACTTTATCGAAGTTGCGCTCTACGGGCAAAACCGTGTCGCATCACACGCTTATGGCGGTCAATGGTTTTGGATACTTGAAATCTTCTGCTTTTTTTGATATTTCTACCGGTATAAATGGAGCGTGAGCGGATCGTTTCGGCGCCAGAAATAAATATTCGTTACAATGTGTTCGGTTTTCTGTCTGTCGTGCTCTATACGTTTGTGGTCGCTTTCACATTCCGGTCAACCCTGTGCCGGCCCGGCGATACGAACAAGTATCCTGATATTTTAACTGCAGCATGTCATACCACCTGGATCTGCATTCATTGGACGAATTGGCTCTTGGATTGCCTTTCGGTCTCGACGCCTGCGCGGATGTGAATACCGCGTATAGCGCGCATCTGAGGTCTCCTACAACGGAGTCCGCAAAACTGGTTGATCTCTGGACGTATTGTTTTATCCGGAGATATTACCTGATGAAGTTTATAAGGGAGAATGGATTTCAATCCTGCGAGCTCGAATCGGTCGTCGAGCAGACTTACCGAAAGGTGGAAAGAGGGCGCAAGCGATTGAAACAGCACAACCGGTATGCCCAGTGGGTGAGCGTGGTATGTAAAAATAATTTTATTAATTTCGTGACGCGACGCAGCCACGTTATCACGCTCGACGCCACGGCCATGATCAGCGATTCAGATGGCGACCTGTTTGAATTAATGCCGGAGTCGGAGTGGGTTGATCCATCTGTGGATGCGGGTATGTTGTACGTCGCCCTGGCCCGGGCCATCGAAGACCTTCCCCAATTTTTACACCACGTGGCCAGGATGCGCTTTGTTGAGCAACTTTCGTACGAAGAAATAGGGCGGTTGACCGGGCACTCTCTGGCGACCGTTCGGGCGTACATCCACAAGGTGTGCACGAGGTTTCGTCGCGATCCGGGGCTCCGGGAATTCAAATCCTGGTATGAATAACAGGCTCACAGAAAAGGCAGCGAAAATTAATTTTCAAATCCTGGTTATGTGTGGATACAAAATGTGTCAAATGCTGAGATCACGTATAGAAGACGGACAACGATCGGCAACAGATGATGTGCTCATGGTACTGTGAACGGAACTGAAGCAGGTTGGAACAAATGAGATCAAAACACAAAATTTACGATCATGTCGGGAGGAATCTCGACTGGTTTCTGGACGCTTATGTCGGGCTCGATGAATACGAGAAAGATGTGGTCCAGCAATATGTGCAAGATAATTCAGATCACGCCAGTTACGACCAATGGGTGAAACGACTGATTGACGCCAAAGTGATGGAAAGACTGCTAAATGACGCAGGTGCTCTTGCAGACTCGAGCCGTGATATCGAAACGTTCCCGTATACGTTTCTTGCCAGCAGACTGAAGAACGGCCCCGGCACAGAATCGCTCGATGCTGAACTCCATAAAATAAAACGCAGGCGGGAGCGCGGGGCGGGAGCCGAGGAGGACGAGGAGATCAGTAAGCGACTCGCGATAGTAAATCAGGTCGAAGCCAAAAAGAGTGCTCTGGAACACTTCGAGTCCTTGTCCGGACATGTTGTCAGGGAGGACCCACCCGAATACAAACTGGTGACAAGTCTTGGAGACCGTCTTCGTTCAGGGCCCGGGCACCGACAGGTCGTGCCACGGGATCGGGCACCGCAGCCGCCTGTCTCGAAACGGGTCAGGCGAGTGGTCGGCAAGATCGTACAGCCCATATTTGTAGCCGTGGTGGTGGTTTCGGTCTTACAGGTAGCCAGCTATTTGAATGACTCACCGATTGACCGCCGAGCTCATTTGAAAGATGCTGATGTGGCATGGGCGGAACGCGGACTCGCGACGAGGGGATTTGTGCGCGGCAGCGAAATCGAGATTTATGAGGACTATGTCTTGATTTCGAAATATGCGTCTGGCGCCCGGAAGTCTGTTTTTGGACTTTTTCCGTCCTATCACGCGGACATGTTACATCAGGCCAAGTTTCTGATGGACATGGCCAACCAGCGTCTTGAAAAAAACACGTCTCCCCCCGGTGCTGCACTCATCTTATATGCGAAGATCAGTTTTCTCCTCGGTGATATTGACAGCATGATCCCTGCCTTGAAGAAAGCAGCAACGATGGATGGTCCGTCAGGCACCGAGGCCCGGAAAATAATGATTGACCTGGACGAGGCGAATCTGATGCAGTATCCGTAAGAGGCTTGCCCTCAACTTCAGTAGCACCCGTACAGCATCACGAATAGGTATTCAGCATAACCGGCATGATGAGCATCATCATATTTTCGTCGTCGGCCTGCTCAAGAGGCGTTACGACGCCAGCCCGATTGGGGGACGAGAACTCAAACAACACTTCTTCTCCATCCATGTTGTTGAGCACTTCTATCAGGTACGTACCATTAAATCCGATTACGAGCTCATCGTCAGCGTAATCACAAGGGACCGTCTCGTTGGCACTGCTGGCTCGTTCAATGTCTTCAGCAGATATCTTTACGGCATCCGCTCCGACAGACAGCCGGATCTGATTTGTCATTGTTGACGAATATAGAACGCATCTTTTTACTGCTGCCAGCATATCCAACCGGTTGATCGTCATTCGCTTCTCGTTTTCGAGAGGAATAACTGCCTGATAGTTTGGATAGGGTTCATCGATCAGCCTGGTTAGCACAATTGTATCGCCGAAATCGAAACTTGCGTAACTGGCGTCGACGATCATTGAGCATTTGCCGTCAGATGCTACACGCGCCGCGAGAGACATTGCTTTTTCCGGAACAATGAATTCTATTTCCTTCGCAGAAGTCAGCTTGTCCAGAGATAATTTGACCAGCCGGTGCCCGTCTGTGGCTACTCCTTTTCCAGACTCAGGATCAATCTGAAAATAGATTCCCATCATCGCAGGACGCAGGGCGTCCCGACTCACGGCGAAGCCGGTTTTCTGAACGGCCCGTTTCAGAAGTTTTCCGGTCGTTTCAATCGCAGTACTGTCTGACAATTCAGGCAGCGCAGGATAATCTTTTCCGTCGAACCCGGCCATTTTGTATTCGCCACGGTCTGTACTGAGTACGACATTAAAATCGCTATCTGTTTCGAACTTGATCGTCAGGTTTGGAAGTGCCTTCAGCGTATCGATCAGCCTTTTTGCGGGCACGGCAATCCGTGAGGCTCCGTCCTCATTCACATCCAAAGAAAGCCGCTTTACAATTGAGATCTCCAGGTCGGTTGCACTGAGTTTGAGTTTGCCGGTATCGGCCTCGAATAGAATACATTCGAGATACGGCATGGTGCTCTTAGATGGAACGGCTCCGTTCACGGTCTGAAGAGCTTTCAGTAGATCGGCGCTGGATGCCTCGAATTTCATAGTGCAGGACGTTTACAGGGCTTGATTGGGCTCGTTGAACTCGCCATTTGGAATCTTCAGAAGTTAACGGACGAACAGCCGCAAGTCTATACCCTGGCCGCCCGGATCGACACAATTATCGGCTTCTTAGCTCAATTTTGTGTCGGATCTCTTCGATCATTTCTGCCAGCTTGGGTTCTGTATCGATTTGATTTTCTACGCTCTGATTTGCGTGGATGACGGTCGAGTGGTCACGGCCGCCAAAGTGTAATCCGATAGTCTTCAGCGAATGCTGCGTAAGCTGTTTGCTGAAATACATGGCGACCTGACGCGCCTGTACAACCTCCCGTTTCCTTGTTTTCGCCCGGACGAGATCTTCTTCAATAGAGAAATAATCGCATACGAGTCGCTGAATCTCCTCAATCGTAAGCGTGACCCGCGTGTCTTTAATGAGATCTCGGAGCACTCCTCTTGCCAGAGGAAGATCTATTTCTCGTTTGTGTAACGTGCCGAAGGCCAGCAACCTGATTAACGCACCTTCCAGTTCTCGTATGTTAGACTTGATGTTATGGGCGACAAATTCCATCACATCGTCGACTATTTCAATACCGTCCTCGACTGCCTTGCGCCGCAGAATCGCGATTCTGGTTTCGAGGTCGGGAATTTGTAGATCAGCGGTGAGCCCCCACTGGAAGCGGGAAAGCAATCGCTCTTCGATCCCTTTTATGTCGCGCGGCGGGCGATCTGCAGAAAGCACAATTTGCCGTCCGCTCTGGTGAAGCGCATTAAAGATGTGGAAGAATTCTTCCTGGGTTTTTTCTTTACCGCTGAAAAATTGAACGTCGTCGATAATCAGCAGATCAATCTGACGGTAGAACAGAGAGAATTCGCTTACACGGTTGTGCTGAATCGCCTGCACAAACTCAGTCGTAAACCTCTCACTCGAGACGTACAAAACCGAATCTCCGGGCCTGTTGGCCAGAACGTAATTGCCTATAGCCTGAATTAAGTGGGTCTTTCCGAGTCCGACACCGCCGTAGAGAAGGATCGGATTAAAACTCGTTCCGCCCGGATGTTGGGCAATCGCGAGAGCGGCACTCCGGGCAAGTCGGTTGCAATCACCTTCGATAAACCGGTCAAAGGTATAGATGCGATTCAGCCTGCTTTCGACCTCGACTTTCTGGATACCCGGTATAGCAAATGGATTGCTCATGGACGAACCGAACACCGGAAAACCGGTTCGCGCGTGTGTGTCAACGGGTGAGCCACCTCCGGCGGGACCACCTTCTAAAACATCGCCGTGCACGGACATGGGAGGGGGCGTCCCGTGCGGGCTTGCGTAAACGGAACTGCCGAAAAACGGTGCAGCAGGCGGTGGCCCGGAAAAGCGGCCGGCCGTCGTGTTTCCAAAATTATCTTGAGGTTGTAGGTCATTGGCTGGATGGCGGGCTGGCACATGCATGGATTTACTATCAAATCCGCTTGCATCGTCTTCCTTTTTGATCACAATATCGTAGTACAAGCGCCCGGTCGGGCCAATGACCTTAGTGATCGTTTTTCGGATAAGTGTGAAATAATGTTCTTCCAACCATTCAAAATAAAATCGGCTCGGAAGCTGTACCGTAAGATTAATCTCATCGTCCGCTTCTTCGATACGAACTGGTACCAAGGGCTCAAACCACGTTTTGAAGCTTTGTCCGCTGACGTTATCTCGAATAATTTCGAGACATTCTTTCCAGATTTGTTCAGCAGATTTATTCATCCTTCGAATTTCAAATGAGTTGTCGCAATCTAATCGACGCGACTTGCTTATACACTACTTCTTAACACACACGTTACGCTACTGAAGAAAAATATCTCTCAACGAGTTTCGACCGTGTCTCCGCGACACCGTCTCTTTCGCCGCTATCCTTAGCCACAAGTCCTTATATTTATATAACTTACGATCTGTGGATAAGCACCGACGGGCCCCGCTTCAAAGTAGCAAGAGATAAGCCAGCAGTGCTCGAAAACCCTCCAGCCGCAAAAAAGCAACAACTCACAGGTTATCCACAAGCCAACCCTTTTCCATAATCGTATCAGTGAGCCGAAATCGGATATTGAGGGTTCAGCCCTCAGATGGTGGGGTGAAACCGAGTCACAGTTGATTCTAATGACTGAG
>SMXK01000170.1 GCA_004356265.1 Bacteroidota bacterium | reverse complement strand
ACATTCTTTTTACCGATCAGCATGGGGCCGAGGGGGGACCGCTGTATACGACTTGAAGGACGTGTCGGATATTCCCTAAATTGCCGAACCCTGGTTTCTGACATTCGACGCAGAACTTGAATTTAAGCCTGCGATGACGCCAGAGGATCTGATGAAAGCGGGCCTTGAAGAACTCGGAAAAAAATGGGCGTAAAATCCCTCCGAATAGTTTATCCCGAGTCAAGATGATTGAATGTTCTGGCGAACAACAGGCGCTGGATAAATACTGGAAAAAGAACGTCAGGATAATGGCTGTTCTGTTAGGGGTCTGGGCTACCGTCGGCCTCGGTGCGGGTATTCTTTTCGCAGACGTTTTGAACGCCTATTACATGGGCGGGTACCCGGTTGGATTCTGGTTTGCTCAACAAGGCAGCATCGCGGTATTCGTGGTTTTGATTCTGATCTACGCATTTCTGCTTAATCGCCTGGATGCGGCGTATCACAAAGAATTGAATGCGATACGAGCGCAGGAGACGCCCGATTCATGAGCGTACAGACGTGGACATTTATTTTCGTAGGCGCGTCTTTCGCTCTATACCTCGGAATTGCCTGGCGGTCCAGGGTTTCGGACACGAAAGGATTCTATGTCGCGGGTCAGGGAATTCCGGCAATGGCCAATGGAATGGCGACGGCAGCCGACTGGATGAGTGCCGCGTCGTTCATTTCCATGGCTGGGTTGATCTCCACGCTCGGATATGCAGGCGGCATGTATCTGATGGGTTGGACCGGTGGATATGTCCTGCTGGCACTTCTGCTGGCGCCTTATCTGCGAAAATTCGGACACTACACGGTTCCGGACTTTATAGGTTACAGATATCGTTCTGATACAGCCCGGATCGTGGCCGTCGTTTGTGCCGTGTTTATCAGCTTCACCTATGTAGCCGGTCAGATGCGAGGCGTTGGAATCGTATTCTCCCGGTTCCTAGAGGTTGATGTAAGCGTGGGCGTGTATATCGGTGTGGCAATTGTATTTGTGTACGCCACTCTTGGCGGCATGAAGGGCATTACGTGGACGCAGGTTGCCCAATATTGGGTTCTGATTACGGCGTTTTTAACCCCTGCAATCGCCATCAGCCTTCAGCTTACCGGGACACCGATTCCGCAAATAGGACTGGGAAGTGAACTTCTTGGCCAGGGAACGATGCTCTTAGAAAAGCTCAACCAGATCCATGCCGACCTGGGTTTTGCGTCGTACACAGAGCCCTTTGTGGGCAGCTGGAATAAATTGAATGTGTTTTGTGTAACGCTGGCGCTAATGGCTGGGACGGCAGGCCTTCCTCATGTGATCGTTCGATTCTACACAGTAAAGAATGTGGCCGCAGCCAGGTGGAGTGCCTTCTGGGCGCTTTTGTTTATTTCGTTTTTGTATTTGACGGCTCCTGCCATCGGCGCTTTTGCCAGGTATACGATGCTTGACGGACTGAGTGGGAAAACTGAAGCAGAGCTGCCAGGCTGGTTTCACAATTGGGAGCAGACCGGAATGATATTGTGGATGGATGACGGAGACGGACGGTTAACGTATACGGGCGGAGATCGTGAGTCAGAAAATGAACTATTCAGAAGTGGAAGCCTTGGTGCGGAGCAAGTTGAGACTATACGGCGTGAACATGCTCTGTGGCTCGTGGGTGAGCCTTCCGGAAAAGATGGGAGGGTCGTGCTCAGGCAGGCGGGGCTGAGCGGCCCTGATCGAGATATTATCGTACTTGCCACGCCAGAAATGGCGGGGCTCGCGAATTGGATTATCGCACTCGTGGCCGCGGGTGCACTGGCTGCGGCGCTATCTACTGCGAGCGGGCTTCTTCTTGTAATTTCGTCCAGTGTAGCGCACGATCTGTATTTCCGGATGATTAACCCGCAGGCAACTGAGGCTCAGCGATTACTCGTCGGCCGCGGCGTAATTGGTCTGGCCGTGATTGTTGCGGGTATACTCGGGATCTATCCACCTGGATTTGTAAGTCAGGTTGTCGCATTTGCATTCGGACTAGCTGCCGCCAGTTTTTTTCCGGCCATAGTTTTGGGAATATTTTCACGGCGCGTGGGGACGATTCCTGCGGTGTCGGGAATGATTGCCGGAATTGGCTTTACCGCCACCTATATCCTGGGAAGTATTTACGGTGGCTGGCCAAATTGGGTGTTCGGAATAGGCCCGCAGGGAATTGGCGTGGTCGGGATGATACTGAATTTTGCTGTTACACTGGGCCTGACGCCATTCTTTCCAGAACCCGACGAGTCCGTTCAAAAATTGATTATGTCCATTCGTGAGCCGGAAGAAGTCTGAATCACGAGACCGTTTATCGTAACACAAAGGCCGTCGATATGAAAAAATATGTGTTGTTCATTCTAGCTGGGGTAATGATTGGATGCTTTACTCCCGAAACAGCTCCCGTCGATACTACGTTTCGCGTTTCCAGGTTATTTTCCGACGGTATGATTGCACAGAGGAATGCGACGATTCCTGTCTGGGGGTATGCTCCGCCCGGTTCAAACGTGAGCGTTTCGATAGGCGAGGAGCTTCGCGAGGCCAAGGCGGGCAAAGACGGAACATGGAGAGTAGAGCTGGAACCGAGGCAGGCAGGCGGCCCATTTTCTTTATCAATCTCGACCGGCACCGACGTGATTCAGGTATCTGATATCTGGTTTGGGGATGTGTGGGTCGCGTCCGGGCAATCAAATATGGCATGGGTGGTCGCTAATTCTAACGATGCCGCAAACGAAATAGCATCCGCGGACTACCCCCTGATCCGGGAGTTTAAAGTACCGTTATCTTTAGCTCGATCTGAGGAGTTCGAGCTGGCTGGTGGGGAGTGGAATCTTGCGGATTCCGCGCACGTGGGTCGTTTTTCTGCAGTCGCATATTACTTTGCGAAAGAAATCGCGGAACATGTTGACGTGCCTGTAGGGATTATTAATTCGACATGGGGTGGGACCCGCGTCGAGCCGTGGACGCCACCGAATTCGTTTGGGGCTGAACCTGCTTTGGCGGCCATTGATTCCTATATGGCCGAGGCCGATTCCGCGTATGAGGCCGTTCGGATAAAGCTGGCAAACTTGCCAGGCCGGGACATGGGTTTAGAAGCTGGTGTTGCCCACTGGGCGGTGCAGGATCTTGACACACAAGGTTGGGACACTGTAAACGTCCCGAGCCCGTGGGAAAACGAAGGTTATGGGGGTGTCGATGGAGTCGCGTGGTATCGCCTGTTGATAGAACTGAGTGCGGATCAGGTTGGAGATGGAAGTGGTACCCTTGGCTTGGGAAGGGTAGATGATGAAGATATCACGTGGGTGAATTCAGTAGAAGTTGGTCGCACAAATCTCTATAACTCCATTAGAGCGTACTCGATACCACCAGGAACGCTGCATGAAGGCCCCAACATTATTGCCGTTCGCGTCATTGATTCAGGCGGGCTCGGCGGAATTCGAGGTGCTGCAGATGACGTCTGGTTGGAAACTTCGTCGGAGCGCGTAGGGCTTGAAGGAGAATGGAGATTCAGATTTGGACGTGCCGACATTGATGAACCGCAACTCGCGAATACGCTACCGACAGTTCTTTACAACAAGATGATCCGACCATTAATAAACTACCCTGTGACCGGGTATATATGGTATCAGGGTGAGTCCAATGCATCTCATGAGCAAGCAGCGGAGTATTCAGAGCTCTTCAAGTCCATGATAACCGGTTGGCGCACCGAATGGAGGCACTCGGATGCGCCATTTTTATTCGTCCAGCTGGCAAACTTCAGGGCCGTAATTGACACCCCATCCGAGAGCGACTGGGCGGTGCTGCGCGAATCACAGGCCGATGCATTGAGCTTGTCAAATGTAGGGCAGGCAGTCATCATTGACATTGGAGAAGCCAACGATATTCACCCACGAAACAAGCAGGACGTGGGCCTGCGTCTTGCTCTCGCGGCCAGGCATTTCGCGTATGGTGAGGAGGATCTGGTATTCTCCGGGCCCACATATGCCTCACACCGGATTGATGGAGATAAGATTGTGATACAGTTCGAACACGTAGGTGGCGGACTTGCGATCGACGAGCCAGAACTCGGAGGCTTTGCCGTCGCTGGTGCTGACGGCAAATACTTTTGGGCCTCCGCTCGAATTGTCGGAACCACAGTGGTAGTTTCAAGCGCGCGGGTACGTGAGCCATCATCTGTCCGATACGCATGGGCGGACAATCCCGATCGCGCAAACCTGTACAACGCGGAAGGCCTTCCTGCATCACCGTTCCGAACTGACCGGGACTCCGGGTCACTCCATTAAGGAGAAGCGGAGCGGTTTGGAATCCGATTTCCGCGATATGCGATCACTCGTTATTTGAAACTCTGTAACGCCTGTAAATCCGGAGATGCGAAAATTCGAATCCTACTCGCGAGTCCATACGTTATCTGCCGTATTCCCGTCGGGGAAGCGACCGTACGGGTCCAAGGTGATACTCACAATCTTCCGGTCACCGAATGTGAGCTCGGCGTCGAAAGATTTGTCACCACCGAACCAAACGTCAACCGGCCACACGACATCCGCTGAATTGTCATCCACCATCGAGGCATTAAGCATCGAAGGATTCAGAGGACCAGCTTCCTCGAACGTTACTCTGAGCACAATTGGAGACGGCATTTGACCATCCTGCCGTACGCGTACGATCGTTCGATCAGCCAGTACAGTGACATCTTGAATAGAACCGTCAACGGATTCGGTGGTCCACAGCCAATAATACCAAAACCACCCGAGGTCTGTTTCCAGTGCATTCGTCATGAAGAAAGCAAAGTCCCACGGAGACGGGTGTTTGAACGCCCAGGCCTTGGTGTAGTCACTCATGGCTCGCTGCACGGCAGCATCTCCCACGATACCGCCTAACATCGAGAGCATTAATGGGGCTTTCGAATAGGTCTGGTACCCATATAAATTTCCGCCGTAGTTAGATGCCCACATCATGGTGGGTTCGTCTTCGTTACCCGCCATTGAGCCATATCGCTGCCCGCGACCATTCAAGTCGGCATCCACGCCATCCCGGTGAGCCCGGGACAGGATATTCATATAAGTATTAAACCCTTCATCCATCCATCCGTACCGAGTCTCGTTGGTACCCAACATCATAGGCCACCACTGATGAGCTACTTCATGGTCAGCCGCCCCCTGATTGGAGTTAATAACCATCGGATATTCCATCCCCGCACTTGGTCCGTCTTGCAACGTCAGTTGAGGAAACGGGTACGGTGCCCACAATTCCGAATAAAATTCAAGCGCGTGCCGGGTATGTTCGATCGCGTTCTCAAAGAGATGGGCGCGTTCAGGCAAATAGACCATGTGGATGGGAATAGGACCGGTGCCTGGAATCGTCGCCCGACTCGCTTCCCAGACGAAGTTATTCGATGTGGCCCACACAAAATCATTTACTTCTTCTGCGACGAAATGCCACTGTAAACTTTCGTGGTCGGCTGTAGAAGCGCCCGGACCCATTTCATCTGCTCCTACGATTGTTATGGTGTCGTTTGAATCCAGAACCCTGGCGAGGTTGTTGATGGCATTCTGCGTGAGGACCTCGGCGGGGTTTTGCAGAACTCCCGTTCCGCTTACGATCCATCCGCCCGGCACATCGATTTTCACGTCAAACCGACCAAAGTTATTGTAGAATTCCGCAGGGCCCAGGTATAAGTTGGTTTCCCATCCGCGAAGATCATCGTATTTGGCTATTCGGGGAAACCATTGCGTTGGCTGGAAGAGTGTGGTATCCCAGCGCTGTGTCATGCGATGTCCTCTACCGTTTGGTCCGCCGGGAAGTTTTGTGTTCCATTCGATGTCGACGGTAAACGTGCTTTTTGGCGGAATGGGTTCCGCGAGACTTATGACGGCTACTGTTTGATCCAGTCCTGAAACCGACAGTCGACGTGCTGGAGCGGCAGCACCCCGACGGCGCGTTTGCCTTCTGCCATTCACATCGACAGTTTCGCCATTTACCTTCAAGCTGGTGACAACCATTCCCTCTGTATTTTCAGCCGGTACGGACGATCCACGAGGAACCAGTCCTCTGAATATATTGTGATCCAGTTTCAGTACGATTTGCGCCAACTCGTCGTCACTGTTGTTGTGGACGACAATTGATTCAGCTCCTGACAACGTTTGCGTTGACGGGTCCAAGCTGACTTCAATCGTATAGTCGGTCTGGAGCTGCCAGTAATTTTCACCAGGCTGCCCGGTGAAATCTCTCGTTCCTTGATCCATCGCTCGACGAATCGCATCAGTCAACGGTACACTTCTTCGGATGGATCTAAAATCAGTATCCACAGAAGGGCGGAGATAGGACGGTTTCAAATCACTTTCCTGTGCTACCGTATTACGTGGCTGCCAAAGAGTAATTACAAGAGTGGCAAACATCAGGCTAACCAACGGAATACGAAACGACATAATACGTGGTGTGAAAGTGTCGGAAGAACGAGATTACACGGCGATCTATTAGACCGCCAGATAATCCAAGGTATTGAACTCTGTACACCAGATGTCAGACAGCAACCGTGAATTCTTGCCTCAGTTAATCACTGGAGGGAGGTTCATCGATCAGGCCGACCGGAATTTCAATTTCTGCGACAACGGGTTCGAGTTGCGACAGATATTTATACAGTGCAGCTAGTTCCATATCGGACATCCGACCAAAAGCTGGCCAAGGCATCGGGCTCCCCGCGATAATATCGCCAGCTCGGAATCGACTGATAAATTGGCTCTGGGTCCAATCGGTAATTCTTCCAGTTGCAGGGTCCGGAGTCAAGTTTGGGGACACGATATACTTTGCGTCGCCGTTTGCGTCTTCAACGTCCATAACAAACTGACCAGAGAAGTCAGGAGACGTAAACCCTCCGGTCATCATATCTCGGTTGGTATGGCAGCCCACACAATTCGCAACACTTCTTGCGATGTATTTACCGTATTCAGCGGTCGAATCCCGTGGGATCGTTGCCGGTACGTCGCCGTCGCCCATGGGCTTGATGAGTTCGAAGGCGATGAGTGCCTTGCCCAAGAAATTCCATTCGCTCTCTGGAACCGGCTTGTTCACGGGTTCCTGACTCCGCAAGAACGAAATCAGGGCGGTCATGTCCTCGACACTTAGATCGTAATACGGCATGAAGTCGAGGAGTGCTTTTCCATCGTGTCTCACACCGTAACGTAGCGCTCTGGCAATCTGACCATCTGAATACCGCCCTATGCCGACGTCTTT
>SMXK01000169.1 GCA_004356265.1 Bacteroidota bacterium | reverse complement strand
CGGCTGCCAAATAAGCCATAACAATATTATAACCTTGAATCGAAGGGTCGGAAATCTTTCGAATTATTCAGAACAATGGCAAAGAACAAACAAGAAAAGCGGCTGCGAACCAAACGGGGAATCCGCAAGAAAATTTCCGGGAGTGCTTTACGGCCTCGGATCTCGGTCTTTCGATCGAATAAAAATATATATGCACAACTGATCGATGATGGTTCAGGCGTTACGCTTGCTTCAGCATCCAGCCTTGATGAGTCCATCGTGTCCGGCAACGGCGTTGCGATTGGCAAGGCCGTCGGATTGCTTCTCGCCGAAAAAGCGAAAGCAGCGTCGATTGAAACAGTTGTGATGGACCGCAACGGATTTCGTTTTCACGGTCGGGTGAAAGCACTGGCTGAAGGTGCTCGTGAGGGCGGCCTGAAGTTTTAGGAGTTCAAGATCCCGAATCGATTAGAATAAAAGTAGATCATGGCAAAAGGAAGAAGTCGTCAGAAACGTGAACGCTCGTCAGAAGCACAGTCCGACTGGGTCGAACGGCTTGTGTCGGTCAAGCGCGTCGCGAAAGTTGTAAAGGGTGGGCGCCGTTTTTCATTCAACGCTGTAGTGGTTGTCGGTGATGGCAAAGGAACCGTTGGTTCTGGCCTCGGCAAAGCGAATGAGGTCGCCGATGCTATTTCGAAAGGCACCGAAAATGCCCGAAAAAATGTAATTCAGGTTCCAATGACAAAGGGAACTGTACCCCACGGCGTCATCGGTCGCAAGGACGCTGGTCGCGTTCTGCTCAAGCCTGCGTCGCACGGGACCGGAGTTATTGCCGGTGGCGGTGTTCGCGCCGTTCTGGAATGCGCCGGTTACACGGATATTCTTTCTAAGTCGCTCGGATCGAGTAATCCTCACAACCAGGTTGCAGCGACAATGGACGCACTGGCCAATCTTGAAGACCCCGGAGTTGTTGCTAAGCGACGTGGAATCCCGATCAAACGTGTATTTGAAGGTTAGAAAACGAAAAGAATCATGGCCAAATTAAAAGTAACGCAGGTGCGAAGCGTCATCAGACGTCCTGAACGTCAGAAAAGAACGATCGAAGCCCTTGGGCTGCGCAGGATGAATCAGACCGTGACTCATGAGGCGACTCCTCAAGTGCTTGGAATGATTAAGAAGGTTCAGCACCTCGTGAAAGTAGAAGAAGTATAACTATAGAAAATGCCTGATGAGAGTTTGATTCGGGCAGAATAATATCAAGCGAGTCCCTACGATAAGTCGTAGGGGCGCAATAGCAGAAGAAGATGGATCTAAGTAATCTGAAGCCAGCCAAAGGCTCAACAAAAAAGAAAAAGCGAATTGGGCGTGGCGTCGGTTCGGGATATGGCGGGCATAGCTCGACCAAAGGTAACAAAGGACAGAAAAGTCGTGCCGGAGCCAGCATTCCGGTCTGGTTCGAAGGGGGGCAAATGCCTTTGCAAAGGCGAGTACCGAAGTACGGATTCGTAAACCCGTTCAGAGTTGAGTATCGCCCGATCAACGTGTCCAGACTTCAGGAATTGGCGACTTCAGGAGCGATTGATGCCGGAGCAGAAGTGACACCCGCCGTCCTGATTGAAGCAGGCGTACTGGGCAAAAATGATTTGGTTAAGATTCTCGGCACAGGGAGCATTGAGGCCGGGCTTCAAGTTTCTGCGCATGCGTTCAGCGCATCGGCAAAAGAGAAAATCGAATCTGCCGGCGGACAGGCAACCATTATTAAGTAAGAGCACACTATCCCGCGGGCCGGGATAACAATAGAAGACCATGGCCGGACTTACCGAAAGCGTTCGCAACGTTTGGAAAATCGAGGAGCTGAGACGACGCATCCTCTATACTCTGGGACTGCTCCTCATTTACAGGTTAGGTGCCTTTGTTACCCTTCCTGGTATTGATGCTGGAATATTAGCGGAGGTCAATGCGACACAGACTTCCAATAATCTTTTGGGATTGCTCGACATGTTTGTTGGCGGGGCGTTCAGCGCGGCGGGCATTTTTGCTCTTGGCATCATGCCTTATATCACCGCTTCGATTATAATTCAGCTAATGGGTGCGGTTGTACCGTATTTCCAGAAACTGCAGCGCGAAGGTGAAGACGGGCGGCGAAAAATCACGCAGCTTACCCGGTACGGCACGATAGGTATTACGGCGATGCAGGCTGTGGCTTTCTCGGTAAACTTGCGATTCGGTGCGACGGCTCAGGCGATCGTTATTGACGAAACCTTTTTCACGGTATCGACGGTCATCGTGCTGACGGCGGGCACCATGTTCGTAATGTGGCTTGGAGAACGAATTACAGAGAATGGGCTTGGGAACGGTATTTCACTCATTATCATGATCGGGATCGTAGCGTTCCTTCCTACATCTCTCTTGAACGAATTCGAACTCTCTGGAAACGTATTCATCTTCTTGATGGAGATCGGAGTCTTTACGCTGGTGACGGCAGGCGTTGTACTGGTTACTCAAGGAATGAGACGAATTCCGGTTCAGTATGCTAAACGAGTCGTCGGTCGAAAAGTATACGGTGGATCGACTCAGTATCTGCCGATCCGGGTAAACGCAGCCGGCGTGATGCCGATCATTTTTGCACAGTCGATAATGTTCGTGCCTGCCACCTTTGCGTCATTCTTCCCGGAGAGTCAGTTTATGCAGCAGTTCGGAATTTTCTTTACCGATATATCTTCGTTCGGCTACTCGGCTGTATTCTTCGTGATCTGTGTGTTCTTTACCTACTTCTACACTGCTATTTCAGTGAATCCAAGAGAAATGGCGGATACGATGAAACGACAGGGTGGATTTATTCCGGGAATTCGGCCCGGAAAACACACATCCGAGTTTATAGACAATATTCTGACCCGTATCACATTGCCGGGCTCGTTGTTTCTTGGGTTCGTAGCCATTCTGCCTGCTTTTGCGATGCAGATGGGTGTGACCCAAGGATTCGCAATGTTTTTTGGCGGTACAAGTCTCTTGATTCTTGTCGGCGTTACGCTCGATACCCTCAAACAGGTAGAAAGTCATCTTTTAATGCGTCACTACGATGGCTTCATGAAATCAGGCAAAATGAGAGGAAGACGATAGATCAGTATTCTGCTGAACCTGTAAACACGGAAATGATCCATATCAAATCACATATCGAGATCGAGAAACTGCGGGCTTCCGCGGATCTCGTCAGCCGTAGCCTGGCTGAGGTCGCCAAGGTGATTGGACCCGGTGTCTCGACCAGTGAACTGGATCGAATCGCAGAAGAGTTTATCCTGGATCATGGTGCGCAACCGGCATTTAAAGGATATGGTTCTGAACCTAACATATTTCCGGCGACGCTTTGCACATCGATCAATGATGTTGTTGTTCACGGTATTCCCGATGATGAGCCGCTTCAGGAAGGGGACGTGGTGTCCGTCGATTGTGGCGTAATCCTCGACGGCTATTATGGGGATAGCGCATATACTTTTTGTGTCGGAGACGTGAGCGAAGAGGTTGCAGCGCTCTGTTCTACGACCTACGACTCACTGATTCTTGGGGTGGACGCGGCGACTTCCGGTAAACGAATTGGTGATATCGGTTGGGCGGTCCAGTCTGTGTGTGAGCGAAAGGGATACGGTGTGGTTCGCGCGCTCGTTGGACATGGAATCGGAAGGGATCTGCATGAGGATCCTCAGGTCCCCAACTACGGCCGCGCAGGTACTGGTCGAAAGTTAAAAAGTGGTCTTGCCATCTGCATTGAACCGATGATTAATGCCGGGAAAGCGGATGTTTTTACCGATAAAGATGGGTGGACCGTTCGAACATCAGACGGCAAGCCGTCTGCACATTACGAAATGATGGTGATTGTTCAGCCGGGCAGCGCTGACGTGTTGACGTCGTTTGCCCCGATTGAGGCAGTGCTTGAGTACATTCCTTATAACTTGACAGCAGACATAGATCATGGCTAAGCAAAAGCCTATCGAGCAAGACGGAGAAGTCGTCGATGCTCTTCCTAATGCACAATTTCGGGTCAGGCTCGAAAATGGTCATGAGATATTAGGTCTCTTGTCCGGAAAGATGAGGATGTATTTCATCAAAATTCTTCCTGGTGACCGGGTCAAAGTAGAACTGTCACCTTACGACCTTTCTAAGGGCCGTATTGTTTACAGATATAAATAAGCTTCACGAACGGTGATGAACCAACACGGTACATTGTCGTTACAAATAGGCTGAACAAAAATTGACATTTGCCAGTCAAGAAGAGACAGAATTATGAAAGTCCGTGCAAGCGTAAAAAAGAGATCTTCCGATGACAAGATTGTTCGTCGTAAGGGTCGCGTATACGTGATTAACAAAAAGAATCCTAAACACAAGCAGCGCCAAGGTTAATGCCTGCAGGTTATTCTGATTCACAGGAGTAGCTGCAAGCGAATCTGGTAAAACAATTTAGCATGCCAAGAATTGCTGGAATAGACGTCCCAAATCAGAAGCGAGGAGAAATCGCGCTTACTGCCATCTTCGGGATTGGTCGACCAAGATCCATAGAAATCCTCGAAAAACTTGGGATAGATCCAAACGACAAACCCGAATCATGGTCTGACGAACAGACGCGTGCAGTTCGCCGCATGGTTGAGGATGAGTATCAAGTAGAGGGCCAGCTCAGAACTGAAGTTCAGCTAAACATCAAAAGACTGATGGACATTGGCTGCTACCGCGGGTTACGGCACCGTCGCGGGCTTCCGGTGAGAGGGCAGCGTACACAGACGAATGCCCGAACCAGGAAAGGTCGTAAGAAAACTGTTGCTGGTAAAAAAATAGCTCCACGTAAATAATTGTTTGAGTCCGAAAATAATTCGGACCACTGACGAAGTAACTGAAAAAAAATGGCAAAACGACAGGGCGGGCGCAGTCGCAAAAAGAACGTCGTAATTGAAACGAATGGACAGGCTCATATCAAAGCCACGTTCAACAATGTGCAGGTCACATTGACGGACCAGTACGGCAATACGATTTCATGGGCAAGTTCTGGCAAAATGGGTTTCAAGGGAAGCCGTAAAAATACGCCATATGCGGCCCAGGTTGCGTCTACAGCAGCGGCTAAGGAAGCATACGATCTTGGTCTTCGTCGCGTAGAAGTGTTCGTAAAAGGCCCCGGCGGTGGACGTGAGTCTGCCATCAGAGCTTTATCAACAGTCGGATTGGAAATCGCGACCATTCGCGACGTCACTCCGGTACCACATAATGGCTGCAGGCCACCAAAGAGGCGTCGCGTCTGAGAATCGAACAGAATTCACAAGGACGTGTGATCTCTTTCAAATAAGT
>SMXK01000168.1 GCA_004356265.1 Bacteroidota bacterium | reverse complement strand
TTAGCAGCTTCTAAGAACGATCCATCTTTGTTGATGCATCCAGCGCCTATGCGTTACTGGGACATTTTTGCAAAGATACGAACGCGAGATTGTCTGCACTGGTGTCTGGCCGACAAGTCAAAAACACTGGCAGTTATCGTATTGGTATCGTATTGGTGCAATTCTCCCTAAGCCGACATTGATGGATAGTATCTATCATCCTCAGTAATGTTAAACAAATCTCTTCGAAATCAGTTTGTTCTTAACAGGTCGAGTAACATGTCATGATTACAATCCATTGGCAGGCCAACCAACTCGACGCTCAACTGACCTTCGTCCGTGTCGATATCCAACGAAGCATGCCAAGCCGGAGTAGTCGTCGAGTCCGCAGCGCTGAACGCAACAGCCGCACAGCGGTTCCTTAGCTTTAATTGAAACCGCTCATCGCTGCCCGGTAAAATCTCGCGCTCTGCAGCGTGTGCACTAAGGAGTGTAAAGCGTCTGGCGTCGGGCCCGTTAATCGCAATACTCATGCGGCTGGCAGCCATGTCGCCGTTGTTGATCAATAAGACAGCACTTTCCGTGGAATTGGGCCTGTGTGGACGGGGAATCACGATAGTTGTTGCAGGAAACATCACCAGGGCCGGGCCCTGTAGTCCGTAGCCGAAGATGCTCGACACAAGCATCCCGCGGAGAGTGCGTGCTTCATCAATGATGTCAATTCGCAGTTCTGCTCGTCGTGGTCCGGGTGCGGAGGGCGTCATGGTAAGGAATATCTCGACACTTTCACCGGGCGCGACAGTAAAAGGCAGCGGTTTTGTGAATAACAAACTCTCTCCTGACCTCCTTACCACTGGATTCTCGCGAAATCTCGGATTCACAGTGGCGGTGACGGATGCCGATTCGGTTGGTGTGAAACGAGGGTTTGCAGCGCGCGCAGCCTCAATTTGGCGGTCCGCTATCGCTATCGCCAAGGCAGTCTCAACCGGTGAATGCAGTTCGAGGCGGCTTTCGATCGCTCCACGGTGAGATTCGAACAACGACAGCTGGTCTCGTGCGGAGTCGGCAAGTTCGACTGTTAAAATGCCTCCGGGTTGCTCTGATATTTCGACAGAAACCTCCAGTTTCTGCAGCCTTTTTTCGAGCACACGATATCGGAAATCGTCTCGATTCGGCCCAACCAACTCGAGTTTGTCGATGCGCGTGACGGCATCGCCGAAATTGGTCAGCAGGATTGATCGGCCTACAGTTCGACCGACACGTTTGCGGCCGAGGTCTGCGTTGTCAACGGACGTCAGCGCCTTGCCAGTAAGCACTTTGAGCGAAAACTCGATGTACACGTTGCTGTCCGCGGGGATTGCTGAAGCGTCGAGATCCACGCTCCACTGCAGAGGCGCGGTCATCGGCACTGAATTTGTAACTGCCCAGAGATAGGCATCTGACCAATAGGTAGGCGTTACCATAAGTGGGACCCTGGCTCCGCGGGAGACCCCCGTGCATTCATTTCTCAGATTGTCGATCGTGCCAGAGTCGTCGAAGTTGCATGTCCAGCTTTCCTCAGCATTTCTACGAGGATCGAAAGCCCGGACAACGAGCGGGGCAGATGGCATCAGAGCTTGTTCTCCGGTACTGGTCTTGACAAACAAGCGAACACTTCCACCCGGATATCCTTGCTGAAATTTTCATGCCAGCGACAATTGTAGAATTGTTTTGACGGTACTATTTCGTCTTCTTCTAAGATCAGGTGGCACTCTGGTCCCTCTGCATTCGTGCTCCATCGATAAGTCGTATTAGCGATCCGGGTCATTTGTCGTGCAATCGTGCGCCCACCCTGAGGCACGAGCCTTATCGCAGGCAACAATTCGAGGTCCGGACTGACGCCCGGAATCGAGACACTGTAAAGGGCGTTTTCGATGCCTTGGAGTGCGCAGCGTGCTGCGCAGGTCGGGTGAAGGCCCTCCTGTTGACAGCCGGGCAATGTTGTGGCGGTCGCGGGACCTGTAAAATCGCCTAGCTGACACGTCCCGTCACGATCGTCGAAACCAGCGGGAAGAGTGCTGCCACGGAATGTGGCCTTGTAAACATGCAAATCCTCATTCAAAAGGAGTGGAAATGGCCCTGCGGGCATGGCCCACGCGCGGGAGCCTCCGATTGCATCCACTGATCCCGAAATCTCCATCAAGGTGGACGAATCCTGCGGGGGGCAGTTGGGAGGGTCCTCAATTTGAAACACTAGTGGACTGCCGTCAATAGGATTGTTGAGGCGACACGTTCCGACGGTAACGGGGGAGTCGCAGGTCAAGTGCAGCGACTCGCGCCTCAATTCCACAACGAGTTCCCAATTAGCCACGAACCCATCGTTATCCCTCGCCCAGTAGCAGTCCGATTTCAGGAGCGCTTGTTGGCCGTTAGCTTCTAAAATCGGCTGCAGGAGTGCGACGCTTTCTTTAGTATCAGTATCACCGACTATGTAACTGCCGTCGAAGTACGGGCCAAACCTGGCATCGCCGAGGGCTCCATCGGAACCTGTTCGGCGGAGCACTGGTTTTTCGTTGTACTCGGCACCAATAACCTCGATGGTGAGTTTCTCCTGTGGAAAACAAGCTTCCAGAAACAGAAGACTCAGGGTGATAGTTCCAAGCGCCAGCGTAGTCCGCGCTGATGTTTGTTGAACCGCGTCGATGTGTGTCACATTCGTAACTCCTGCGATTTCTAACACTGTATTAGAACGACCGATTAAGACATTCGTCGGTTGCTCGCAAACCTATGTACTACAAAAGCTAGGGAGGTGCGAGTCGTGATTAGTTCCAATCGGAAAGCGAGAGACGTGGATCTAGTAGTGTATGATACTCCGAAAAAAGAGCGTTTAATGCACATTTTCCCCAGAATGTTTCGCCCAAATCAACGGAGAACTCTATGATGTCTGTGGTGAAATTGATATTACCCGGCTGGAGTCTCCACTGAGTACCACTGAGTCAAGGAATTATGTAACTGGTTTCGGATTCACCACAGAATGCCATCAATCAATAGTTGTACGGTGGGTTCGGTATTTAGACTATTCCATTTGTCCTGCCGGGCAGGGATGATTTTACATTTTTGCGGTTGCTTAGCTGAATCATCGCCGGGATCTTTTTCAAATACTTGGGCTCTGAAGGGTGATTCGGTACACTTCTTTTTCTTCAACGCGGTTCAGAAGGATGGGAGAGAATCCGTATCCATCCCCACAACCCGATAAAAAAAACAGTATAGCCATCCACTGACCCGGTGTCAGACCAGCATATGTAGCCTCATTGACACGTAGAAAATCGAAGAGGAACCGAATCGACGAATAGATGGTCGCGAATAGTGCGACCACGAATCCATCTGGCAGTCGGCGGTGGTAGGTCGATGGTGTGCAACGTCACGACCTCGGAACCCAACGGTCTGTAGCCCATTGGATCAGAACCTTTACAGACATTGACCAACAAGAACCGACAAGCTGTTACCCTAGACTTTCTGTCTAAGATTTCTTTGCCAGGATACTTTCGAAATTTCGGGAAAATGCGGTTTAAATTACTTATTCTCGAAATGCTCTATTTTAAAGGCTAATCTCCCATCGGGATTATGGCGAATCTCCTACAGACGACCCATTGCATTTCAGTAAGATAAGAACTGCCTGCAACGGAGGTGCTAAAGCTAAAGCTCTTTGCGTCGGGTACATCGAAGGTGTCCTTGATTATGATCTCACGAGGCAAGTCTGGCACCGGTCTGAGAGGCAGGAGGAAGGGTGGAGGCCACGTAAATTCTCGATATGCTCTGCGTTTGGTACAACTGGCGATCAGACGGTAAAAATAGTAACTAAGTTTCTGAACGAGCACCCAGAAGAGCTTCATTCGGACGCATCAAGCCTTGAGAATCGCTATGACAGAATTGTCAGGAAGATGGACAAGATTGAGGCGCGGTACTTTGACGAAGAGGGGGCCTTCTTTTATCCGAAGAAAGGTATGCACCGGAAGACGTTCGACCGTGAGTATGCCAGGTGGTCACAGTTAAACGATGCCAGCGACTCGATGATTATCAGCAGATTTGCGCGATTGTTTTAGAGGGTTACATAAGGGGGATAAGTAATTCTCTCTTGATGGGGTCATCGTCATAGATGGAACGATACCTAATCTCTATTTGAATCTCGTATAAACGTCTGGATGTTGATTGTCGATTGCGCGTGTCGAATCAGATGAACTCTCGCCAGTAGCGCATCGTCTCCTGTTTCCAACACATAAGCCCAATGCTGGGATGGTCTCTCAAGTTTTTCATAGATAACAGCAAGCGTTGAATCCGGTGCTGCTTTTAGGGGCGATATCATGAAAACCGCCAACAGGATGACAATTTGGTGAGCTAAAGTTGTTAATAATTGTGGATTAATGATCGTTCGAACAGATACTGGACTAGTCAACAGTTTCATCTGTGGAAAGCACGACATTAGTAGAAGAAGCGACCGATTTTGGCGAAGAATACAGAATCGCCCTCATCGGTATATCCCCATCCGACTAATACGGGTCCCAACGGGGAATCCAATCCGACAAATAAGCTGCCACCAAGCAGAGAGTTTTTGGCAGAAATATCATCCTTATCCCGCCAGACGCCACCATACTCAGCGGTGCCACCGATGTATGCTGGAAGCAGTTTTATTCTATCGAACTTCCTGTAGTAAACAGCACCCAAGAGCCCCTTGTAGTCGCCGGACAGCTGGTCTTGCCTTAACCCGGACATATTGAGAAAGCCACCCAGGAAAAATTTTCGCGACAACGAGGCAACGCCGTCTTCCGTTCCGCCGAGCTCGGTACCAACCCCAAAGGTATGGTGGCCGAAAGATTTAAAGACGTTGGCTTTCAACCGCCATTGTTTATATTCTGTGTCTGCACCCAATGCTTCAGTCGCCTGGTAATAAGATGCGCTGATCTCTCCGCCTGAAGAAGGGAAATCAATATCATCAATGGTATCGTAGCGATATCTTATGATTGTACCGCCATCGTCATAATTTTGTTCAAATTGTGACGATTCGCTAATCAGGGCGTCTGCCTTGCCATTAATTCGATTAATACCGAAGCCCAGGTTGGCTCTGGTTGAAAACTCTTTTCCAAAAAGCAGTTCAATTTGATTTTCGTGCAATCGATATTCTTCCAGTTTAGTATCACCGGAAAATATACCCACATTGGTCCTTGTCACCGCGATTGCAGGCAGGACAAAGTAACCCATGTTCTTGGTCAGGGGCTGATAAAAATAACTCAGGATTCTAGGCTCAGAGCCGATTTGCAATAACGTGGTCCATTCACCACCTAACCGGTTCATTTCCGTGCGGGTGTATCCAAGTATGAAATTGGTATCATTTTCACTATTAAATTCTCCCTCCATGCTGAGACCGAAATGCAGGTAGTTCGGTCCCCAGGACTTGGGCGTGGCATACACATCCACATCAACACCGGTCGGGTGATGGGACAAGTCGTATCCCACTTTTTCGAAGATACCAATGCCGTGAATCTGGCCTATGTCTTTTTCCAGCT
>SMXK01000167.1 GCA_004356265.1 Bacteroidota bacterium | reverse complement strand
GTCGCAATCCATCATGAAACCGATCGTACCCGTTGGTGCCAGTACAGTCACCTGCGAATTCCGGAAACCGTGCGCCTGTCCGAGAGTGAGCATTTTGTCTGCTGACTCTCGTGCGGCATCCATCAGATACGCCGGGCACGTTGCGTCGATTTCCTCGACAGCGCCCTGGTGCATGTGTACCACGTTGAGGAAGGATGATTTATTTTCCTCGTACCCAGCGAAGGGACCGATGGTTGGATTTGCTGCAATCCGTGCGCTTTGTGCGTACGCCTCGCTGTGTTCAATGGACATAATCGCACCTGCTACGGCGCGGCCATCATCGCTGTTATAAGGAATACCCATGGACATCAAAAGGGCGCCCAGGTTTGCAAACCCAAGCCCCAGTGGCCGGAAAGCGTGGCTGTTTTCGGCAATTTGTTTCGATGGGTAACCGGCGTTGTCTACGAGGATCTCCATCGCGGTGATGTAGATCCGGGTTGCTGCCCGCAAACGCTCAATGTTGAACGTTCCGTCTTCGTTCTGGAATTTCAGAAGATTCAGAGACGCCAGATTGCAAGCTGAGTCGTCGATGAAGAGATATTCGCTGCACGGGTTACTCGAATTAATCGGTGCTGTGGATTTGCACGTGTGCCAGCGCTGAATTGTGTCTTCATACTGTAATCCCGGGTCGCCACAAACATGGGTCCCTTCTGCTATTTTGGTCAGCAGGTCATCAGCATTGATTTCCTCCAGAACGTCTCCGGTGCTCACTGATCGCAGGCCGAACTTTTCGTTCTTTTCCGCGGCGGACATAAATTCATCTGTCACGCGAACGCTCTGATTCACGTTCTGGAAAGCGATACTGCCGTACGCCGGGCCGTTAAAACTGCCATCGTATCCTTGTTCGATGAGCGCCCACGCTTTTCTCTCTTCTTCCTGTTTGGCTACCACAAATTCCAGAATATCAGGATGCCAGCATTTCAAGGTCTGCATGATGGCCGCTCGCCGGGTTTTGCCCCCCGACTTGATGGTGCCACCCGTAGCGTCTTGAACCCGCATGAACGATACCGGACCGGATGGAGTGCCACCACCGGACAACGATTCTCTGGAAGACCGAAGTTTTGACCAGTCTGCTCCGACGCCAGAGCCGAATTTGAATAACCGGGCGCTTTCTCCCATCAACTGCCAGATATCGTCGATGGAATCTTCTACAGATATAATGAAGCATGCACTGGCCTGTGGGCGCCGATACGGGTCGACCGGTACCGCCTTATTTTTATTGGCATTCCAGCCGTGAATTGTTTTGCCGCCTCTGTCCTTAATCTTGTACTCGTGGAAGAGACCCACGTTGAACCAAGTTGGACTGTTAAACGCTCCGTACTGGTTAACACATAACCAGGTTAACTCGTCGTAGAACCGTTCCCCATCCGCTTCGTCGGCGAAGTATCCTTGCTCGGCACCCCACGTAGAAATAGTGCGGGTTACCCGGTGGATTAACTGTTTGAGGGAATGTTCACGACCTCCTTTTGCAGGGTCTTCACCGCTGCGGGACACCTCTCCATAAAAATATTTACTGGCAACGACATTGATCGCGAGCCGGCTCCACGAAACGGGAAATTCCACGTTCTTCTGTTCGAAGATTGCGGTTCCTTCATGATTTTTAATGACGGCGTCCTTGAACTCCCATTCAACCGATTCAAGAGGATTATCATTTTCGGTTGAGAAGACGCGCTCAATGCTGAGCCCATTCACGGCTGCGTCGGAGTTTTCCTCCGCGCCAAAGAGCGTCTTTGTGGTAGCTTCGGACATAGACAGGATAGCTGATTAGGGTGATGATAGATAGCT
This sequence comes from Bacteroidota bacterium, assembly GCA_004356265.1. Taxonomy (GTDB): domain Bacteria; phylum Bacteroidota; class Rhodothermia; order Rhodothermales; family UBA10348; genus N075bin62. The sequence continues at coordinate 5,039 of SMXK01000167.1, read as the reverse complement.
TATCGCAGGCCGTCTGAGGTCACAATGTGTGGTCCTATAATTCGTAGTCTTATGCTGTGGGTTTACCGGTTTCTATTTCGGATATGTCCGCGTCAGACCTCAGAAAGTTTATACATTCACCACGATCAAGAAATAACGGTTTTCCACTCAAATAGTGCGGGTCGTTTTTTCAAAAGTGGCGACGTGTGCGACTACTAATAAAAAAGTTAAATGACCGTTATGCAAGCAATAATTTTCCACAAACGCATTTTTCTTAATAGCCGAGTAAATTAACGGCTGTGGTCTGTTATTGAGCATATGTACCGTTCTTGACAGCCGACCCGTGATGATAAAGCCGTTATTGCACCAAAGAGGCTTCAACACCTCGTGGATAAAATTCGCGGTTATTAACACTGTGTCAGCGAACAGCTCGAAAAGGTATTAAATAGGGGAGCAATAACGGACAATGGTGTGGAAAAGCCCATTCCTGAGTCGCATTTACTGTATATCAGGATCTTCACGAACTGAATGATGATTCGGCAGTAGAAGCGACCGATTAACAGCCAGCCTACTGACCCGGAAACAGGTCAGTACGGCTTCTTTGTCTTACCCCCGTGAATGTATAAGTAAAGATGGATTTTAACGAGCGAAGCGCGTACCCGCACCCAGGTGATTTTAAAGTTATGCGCCCCGAATACTCTGAAGAGGAGGATGGATTCGTGGAAGCCACGATCACCATTACGCCGTTTAAAGTGGCCGGCAAAAGTGCGTCAAAAGCAGGTGCCAGAAGGGCAGCGTTGCACGAGGCTGAAAAAGTATATCGTTCCTACCATCCATCGTACCGAATAATCAGTCCGTTCCCGATGGAGTTTGTGGATAACGAGGAAGTTCAGTGGAAAAAACTCTCGCCACTGCAGCAGGAAAAATACGGTGATTATTCGTTCGTCGGGGAAGACGGCGATGAAGATTATGCCGACATAGAGACGATGTTGATCTGGGACGTGCGTCCGATAAGCACAGACTGAGACAACTCCTCGATTCGCAGATCTGCGACCAAATTTCGTCCCGTCGCAAACCTGGCCACGAAATCCGGCCGCGGCAAAACTAGCCCCCCAATCCGGGTCTCAGTCTTTGGAAACCACAACCCAGATGGCGTGGATCAATCCCGGGAAATATCCCAAAATGGTCAGCATGATATTGATCCAGAAGTGCATTCCGAATCCGACTTTGAAAAACACCCCGACAGGTGGGATTATGATGGAAAGGATGATGCGTACTACGTCAGCCATAGGTCATACAGACAATCTAATTGTAGATAACGGGTAGTTCCTACGGAGCAGAATGCTCGAGGGTGCGCTCGTTAATCAAAATCTTGCTCTCGGTGGCGTAGATATTTTCCTCATTGTTCGGAAGACTGATCCAGGATTGCGTCTTTCATCTCCATGAGAAAGGCCAAGGCCGCGTCGTGTTCATTCGGGATGGTTCCGTCCAGAATGGCTTCCCGAACTGCATCCTTGAGCGTGCCGACCAGCCTGCCGGGTGGAATTCCAAACCGTTCCATGATTTCGAGCCCGTCCACAGGCGGCTGAAAATTTCTCAGTCCGTCGCGCTCTTCGACATCGCGCATTTTTTCTTCTACCGATTCGAACGCATTCAGGTAGCGTCGAACACGCTTGGGGTTTTTGGACGTTATATCAGCGCGCACCAGAATCATCAAATCCTCAATCGAGGGCCCAGCGTCGAAAACGAGCCGCCGGACAGCCGAGTCAGTTACGGAATGGTCAACCAGGGCAACAGGCCTGTGGTGCATTCGAATGAGATGCTGCACGTACCGCATTCGGTCGTCTGTGGGAAGTCGCAATCGCTTGAAAATTTTCGGGACCATCCGTGCCCCGTATTCTTCATGTCCGTGGAAGGACCAGCCAGTTCCTTTACGAAATCGTTTACTGCGGGGTTTACCAATGTCGTGCAAGAGAGCCGCCCAACGAAGCCACTCCGTGTCGTGAGCAGGGCGCTCCGTCGTCATCTCGACAAGGTTATCAACGACTTGCAGGGTATGGAAGAAATTATCCTTGTGTCGCTGGCCATCGACGGTATCGACACCTTGTAGTGCAACCAGTTCTGGGAATATTAACTCAAGCACACCGCATTCGTACAGAGCGATAAATCCGATAGATGGGGTGGCAGAAGACATGATTTTCTGTAGTTCTGAGCAAATACGCTCGGCGCTGACAATGCTTATCCGATCGGCCTTCAGGCGCATCCCTTCCCGGGCGGTCGAATCAATTGAGAACGACAGCTGAGCAGCAAATCGTGCGGCTCGCATAATGCGAAGTGGATCATCGTCGAACGTTTGGCCAGCCTCAAGCGGAGTCCGCAAAATACCGGCATTCAGATCCGAGACGCCTCCAAACGGATCGATCAGTTCGCCGAAAACATCGGGCGTTATTCGGATGGCCATGGCGTTCACGGTGAAGTCTCGGCGCAATTGATCATCCTTCAGCGTGCCGTCCTGAATCGAGGGTTTGCGGGAGTCCCGCTGGTAACTTTCCCGGCGGGCCGCAACAAATTCAAGCTCAGTGACGGGTGAATTCTCGTTTCGAAGCCTGACAGATGCCGTTCCAAAATTCTGAAATACATTCACCGCCGAGCCAGGGTACGAGGCCGCAACTGCTCTTGCCAATTCGATACCGGAATCCGGCCCGACAGTCACAAAATCGATGTCAGAAGTTGGTCGGTCGAGCAGAATATCCCTGACAATTCCGCCCACCGCATAACATTCGATGCCTGATTGTACAGCGATCTCTCCGACCCGGCGCAAGACGCTCTCTACGCCGCCCGTAATACAATGGCTTATGTTTGGATCTCCGGTGGACACTCGGGTTGTTCGTTTTATTCTGAAGAACTCGCGTCTGAGGCACTCGATTCTGAAGAACTCACGTCTGAGGCAGGACCCGACTGGAGGCGAGCCAATCGACCCGGACCGGCCGCCCAGACTGCGGTCGGACTGATACCGGCGACAGACCAGAAGTCATCTGTGCTGAATGAGGTCCATGAGGCGCCATTATCTGTCGAGATGTCACTTCCGGTCGGGGCAACGGCGATCAACGTGGGACTCGGAGATCCAGGCACATAGGACACGCCGAAGATAGATCCCCGAATAGTACTCTGTCCGCCGGTGGTCCAACTCGCACCGCCATCCATCGTTAATGCGGTATTCAAGAGGAGAGAGTCCCTGGCTGAATAGTCACCTCCCATTGCAACGCCCATCTCGTCATCAAGGAACGACAGCGTGAAAATGCCCGCACTTCCAGATCCGCTTTCGATCGGGGTAGGTGCTGCCTCCCAAGTCACACCATAATCAGCGGTGCGAATGACACGGGTATCAATTCCCGACGCGCCCGTTGAAAACCACCCCAGTCCGCCGGCGCGCGTCACCAGACACGTTCCGCTGGAGGCAAATGCTCCTTCTCCCGGATGGGCATCTGGCAATTGATCGTCTGGAACGTCTGACCAGGACGCACCCCCATCGAGCGTACGTATCAGCCTGAATTCACCCTCATAGGAGTCAGAGAAAGCGATTCCGCGATCTTCATCCCAGAACGACAAACAATCAAAAAAACTATTCTCATCCTGATTTTCAAAAACCAGATTCCAGCTCATTCCGGCGTCGTCCGTCTGATAAATTCTTGAGTCGGTACCGTTCCCGATGGACAACACGTAGGCTGTGCTTTCGTTGAAGGCGTGTATGTCCCGGAAAGCGAGAGAGGAAGCTCCGTCTACAACCGAAGATGTCCAGGACTCCCCGCCGTCCGTCGTTCGCGTAACGACCCCCCCGCTCCCGCTCGCCCATACGATGTTCTCATCCACGGCGAACAGACCGATGTAATTCGTGGTAGTGTCTGTGTGTTGCACTACCCATGCAGGGTTGATGATGCCCTGCTGAGCGGCGGAGGGTGTCGAATTATCCTCAGAGGTCTGACAAGCGTTGAGCCCAAACCCTATAAAGATCAAGGTCAGCAGCGCCATTAGGCGATGGGTCAGAAAGTAAAAAGAGCGGCTCATGCCAATAATATATTGATGTTCAAAGTGGGTGGTCTCACAGCAGAAGCTTTCAAATTAACGCACAAATCAGAAAAGTCTGCACGGAACCTTTTTTGGGTTTTACGTTGACTCAGGCCGACCGACGAATCACGGCCAAAACCGATCTCCATGATGAAGAAATACGGATTATTAATGCTGCTTGCCAGCCTTCTTGTGGTAGGCGGGACGTTCGCTCTTATGCAATCGGATGTATCTGCGGCTTCGACTGTCGTGGTGTATAAGTCGCCCACGTGCGGTTGCTGCACAAAGTGGATCGAACACATGGTTGCGGCAGGTTTTGAAGTCGAAGTGCATGACGAAACCGATATGAACGCTGTCAAGATAAAAAACGGTGTTCGTCCAGTGTACGCTTCGTGCCACACAGCGTTGGTTGGTGGCTACGTTATCGAAGGACACGTGCCTGCAGATCAGATTGTACGCCTGTTGGCAGAAAAACCTGCTGTACTTGGACTCAGCGCGCCGGGAATGCCCGTGGGTTCGCCCGGAATGGAATCATCTGATCCCTCGCAGCACCAGGATTTCGACGTATTAACATTCGACGGTGCGGGTCGCACGTCAGTTTATGCCGAAATCAAAGCGAGTCGTTAAAGCGTCTTGATTTTAAGATTTCGGAAGGCAACTGGTGTATGATCGCCTTGAACGGCAATGTGGCCTGATTCGCGCATTCCGTAATCAGGATGGTCTTTCCACTTGCTTCCGTTCACCACTTCGCGCCATTCGTCCGTCCAGAGTTCGTACTCGACGACCTTCTGCCCGTTCATCCAGTGTTCAACGTGGGGCCCGTTCACGATCAGGTGAACGGAGTTCCATTCGCCGGCAGGTTTTGAGACATCCACCATCGGCGCGTGCACGTCATAATTGGAGCCGGAACTGTTTTTCCCCATCGAGCCTCCTTCGAATGCTTCGTTATCCAGAATCTGCATTTCAGGGCCTGTCGCCCATGGCGCGCCGTGGTC
>SMXK01000166.1 GCA_004356265.1 Bacteroidota bacterium | reverse complement strand
TACGACGAGTAAAAATAAGGTGTTTGTGCAGGAAACTCGCCGGCGCACGTATCAACGACCAGGAAGGAAGGCACTACACCCAGTTCTTTTCGGTGGTCGCGAACGATCTTTTCGGTTACATCATCACTAACCAGAAAAGAGATCTGTATGTCAGAAAAACCGTACTGCTTTACGGATCGCATGAACTCTGCGTCCATCTCAGCTAATGTCTTCGCTCGAATCGTTTCTTCGACATCCACGAGTTGCTTGATCTGGTGAAGAAACCAGGGATCCACCTTCGTAATGTCCGAAACCTCTTCAACCGACGCACCCAGTTTCAGAGCATTCCTGATCTGCAACGTCTGATCCCAGTAGGGCTTTTTAAGTCTGTCTCGAATTTCTGTTCGGGGTGGTTCCTCCCTGTCAGCGCCGAGCCCCGCATATCCATTTTCAAGGCTCTGCCACGCTTTTTGCAGGCTCTCCGGGAAGGTCCTGCCGATCGCCATGACTTCGCCCACCGCTTTCATCTGAGTCGTCAGAGTTTCGTCTACTCCCTCGAATTTCTCAAAATTAAAGCGTGGAATTTTGGTGACCACATAGTCGATAGCAGGCTCAAAACATGCCGATGTTGTACCGGTCACGTCGTTCGTCAATTCGTCCAGCGTGTAACCGATGGCAAGCTTAGCGGCCACTTTGGCGATAGGATATCCCGTTGCTTTTGACGCAAGCGCAGACGACCGCGAAACCCTCGGATTGATCTCGATTGCTATCATCTGGCCCGATTTCGGATTGATCGCAAATTGTACGTTGCACCCGCCGGCAAAAGTCCCAATCGAACGCATCATGCGTATCGCCGCATCGCGCATTGCCTGGTATTGTTTATCCGTTAGAGTCTGCGCCGGGGCTACCGTAACAGAATCACCGGTATGAACGCCCATCGGATCGATATTTTCAATCGAACAAATGATGATCACGTTGTCATTTGAGTCTCGCAGCAGCTCGAGCTCAAACTCTTTCCATCCAAACACACACTCCTCAATCAAAACCTCGTGTACAGGCGACAACTCAAGGCCGCGAGTAACCATCCGATCGAAATCCTCCTGATTCCAGACAATTCCCCCTCCTGTTCCGCCGAGAGTAAACGACGGCCTTATCACAATCGGAATACCCCCCAATTCTTGGGTGATTTCTTTTGCCTCAAGCAAACTTTTGGCCACGCGGCTGTTTGCCTGGTCAATACCGATTTCGGCCATCAGGTCCCGGAATTTCTGGCGGTCCTCCGTGACATGAATTGCGTCGATGTCGACGCCAATAACCTCCACTCCCATCTTCTCCCAGAACCCCGACTGGTGAAGCTTGTCGGCGAGGTTGAGTGCCGTCTGCCCTCCCATGGTCGGTAAAACAGCATCCGGCCTTTCTTCTTCTACGATTTCCATTATCGACTCCGGCGTCAGAGGCCGAAGATATATTTTATCCGCCATTACCGGATCCGTCATGATCGTCGCAGGATTGGAGTTCACCAGTATGACCTCGTAACCCTCGGCCCGCAGAGACCGCGCTGCCTGAGTTCCAGAGTAATCGAATTCGCACGCCTGTCCGATGATGATCGGGCCTGAGCCAATCAGAAGAATTTTTTTGATGTCCGTTCTTTTGGGCACTTTGTATCTGTATTAGAGGATGGCGACTTTGACGGAAGACTTAATGTCTTCGAGGAATGTATCGAACAAGTACTGACTGTCGTGTGGACCAGGTGACGCTTCCGGGTGATATTGAACCGAGAATGCAGTGTGTTTTTTAAATCGGATTCCCTCCACCGTCTGATCATTCAGATTGACATGAGTGAGTTCCGCGATGTCGGGCGACAGGGACTCCCCGTCGACAGCGAAACCGTGATTTTGCGTGGACACCTCCACTTTGCCGGTTATCAGATTTTTTACGGGATGATTTGCGCCACGATGCCCCACATACATCTTGTACACACTGAGTCCTGCAGCGAGCGACATCAACTGGTGTCCGAGACAGATACCGAACATCGGAATTCCGGTCTCAAACGCGTTTCGACACAAGTCGATGGACTCAGGCATCGCACGCGGGTCACCCGGGCCGTTCGAGAAAAACAGGCCATCTGGATTCCAGGATAATATTTCTTCCAGCGACGTCGCCGCTGAAAAAACACGAATCGCGCATCCGCGGCTTTCAAAAGAATGCAGGATACTACGCTTGACTCCGTAGTCGACGACGGCAATCCGCATCCCTTCGCCACTGGTAAAGTCGAACGATTCTTCCGTTGTTACCCGTGAAGCTAATTCCAATCCTTCCATAGACGGCCAATCGCGGGCCTTTGCTACCAACGATTCATCATCCAGGTCCGTACTGGATACGATTGAATTCATAACACCTTTAGACCGAATACGTCTGACGAGGGCGCGCGTCTCGACACCCGATATACCGACGAGTTTGAAACGTTTCATGAAAGCGTCCAGAGACTCATCAGCATCCTGGTTGGAATATTGATGTGAAAACTGACGGACTACCAGGCCAGAGACCATGGGTCGCGATGCCTCCATGTCCACGTTCATGGCACCGTAATTGCCAATGTGTGGATAGGTCATCATCATCATCTGTCCGTAATACGAGGGGTCGGTTAATATCTCCTGGTACCCGGCCATACTCGTATTGAAACACAGTTCACCGCCTGATTCACCCCGGTATCCAATGGCTGTACCGGTAACGACTGTTCCGTCTTCGAGCGCCAACTTACAGGGATGCAATTCGTTATCTTGACTGCTTGTATAGATTTCTGGCATCAATTAATTCGTGATCGGGTTCGGATGAGAGAAATCTGAGAAAAAGGCAAAAAAAATCCTTCCCAGGAACCCTGAGAAGGTTTTCATACCAAAGTCGTTAGAAAGGAGGGGATTCTTTCTCTGCATCAAATGCAATTCCAATTCCTGGTTCAATTCGTCGATTTGAAATGGTTCGACGGTGCTCCGTAATTGGGCCGAAAATTACGACCCGAAGGGTCCGGAGACAAGGAATGTGAACAACTCAGAGACGGTCAGGAGGTCTTATTCCCACCAATGGCCGATTTTTGACGATTGAGCGACAATACTGAACCGATCTTCATCTTTATTCGTTAACGTTTCGAATGAACTACATCCAATCATCCCGATTTTCGCATTCATGCCCGTAAAATGGGACCGAAATAGCCACCGTGGAGCAGCGTATCAGATCAGAATGCTTGTCGGAACCTGCGTCAGCCTGCTGATCGTCATCGCGTTTTTCGTGTTCTGGCCATTGCCCGGAGAATACGAACCGGCAGATATCAATTACGATATTCGCGGACAGGAGCTGATCGCCATCGAGGATATTCAGCAGACGCGCCACGAGGTTAGAAAACCCCCTCCACCGGCGCCCATGACCCCCGTTGTCGTTCCGGATGATGTGATCCTTGACGAGATTGAGTTTGCCGCGGAAGACAATATGCTTACCGTCGAGGATCCGGGAGATGACGAAGAACTCATTGAGGGTCCCCCGCAGGGAACCAACCTGTCAATGCGTGCGGATTCCGGTCCGAAACCATTCCGCATTGTGGAACCAGAGTACTCAAAGGAGGCCAGAAAGAAGAAAATCCGGGCCGAGGTCTTGGTTGAAGTCCTGGTAGACGAGAGAGGAAATGTAGCGGAAGCACGCGTTCTGAAACGGTATCTGGTAAATAAAGACAAAACAGAACGACAGTTCGTAACCAAGGTCGGATACGGCATTGAAGAAGCCGCCCTCGCCGCAGCGCAGCGCTGGATGTTCAGGCCAGCTCGCGAGGGCGGAAAGATAGTTCGAAGTTACACGACCCTCACCTTCAGCTTCGGCGTTTGAACGGGCGGGAAAGATTATTGGGTCTGAAAATATACTGTGATTCGGGTAGCTGTTTCTGCCTGCATCCCGGGCATCCGAACAGCGTAGCAGATGGTTTTTAACCACTACCACATTTTCTCGCATGTATATCGATCGGTTGCGTCATTTCCTCGTTTTAACACTGGCGATGGCAATGATCCCGTTGGTCAGTACGGCCGCCGTAACGATCCAACAAACTGGTTCATGGAGCGCCGCGACGCCGATGCCAACCGCCCGGCAGGAAATGCCCACGGTTTCTCTGAATGGTAAAATTCATGTGATTGGCGGGATTAATAGTGCGACAGAAGCGATTGTTACCCATGAAGTATTCGATCCTTCAACCGGATTGTGGTCCACGGCAGCTGACTTACCGGTTACGCTCCATCACCACACTGTGGTTTCGGACGGAATCGCACTGTATGTGCTCGGCGGATACAGGAACGGCGGGTTCGCTGAGAGCAAGTCGTTTTATCGGTATGATCCTCAATCAGACAATTGGGAAAATTTAGGTGATATTCCACTTAAAGTAGGCGCCCATGCTTCGGTAATTGATGGTGAGTACATATACATATTTGGAGGTACGTTTTTAAATTCTGCGTACGATGGTGTTCAGCGATTCCACATACCGACCGCCCAGTGGGAAACGCTTTCGACAATGCCTTTCTCGTCCGAACATCTCACGGCGGCGGCCCTGAACGGAAAAATCTATGTAATAGGCGGGCGGCTGCGGGTCGGGTTTCAATTGACGAACACGGATATGATGTGGATATACACACCTGATTCGGACTCCTGGGAAGAAGGTCCTCCGATGCCGAGCAGTAGAAGCGGACTCGGCGCTGTATCTGTCGAAAATTCGATCATCACGTTTGGCGGAGAATCGTTTGATGAAGGCCCTGAAATTTTCAGTAATGTTGAACGATATACCCCCGCTACCGACCTATGGGATACCCTGACACCAATGGCGGTCCCTGTCCACGGAATTGGCGCTGCTCTCGTCGACGGTCTCGTTTACATAATGGGCGGTGGGACAGAAGCAGGATGGAGCACAACGACAACGGCCTCGGTCTTCTCTCCCCCGCCAACGCCGGTCGGAACCGAACATCGGCCTGAATTACTGTCAGACGATCTGAAAATTTTCCCGAACCCAGCAAGAGGAAACAGTATAAGTTTCCAATTTAAATCGCCTGCGTCTCGCACCTTCGACATTCGCGTGATTGACATGATCGGGCGAGTTGTGCAATCATCAACTCTTGTTTCAACTGGTACTGACACGGGCAATTACTCGATTCCATCGACCGGCCTCACGAAGGGACGATATATTTTATCTATCCAAACGCAGCAGACCACCGTCTCCCGCGTATTCGTATGGAGCGGTGAGTAAAACAGATTCCGTCCACCATCCAGCGCCGTGCATCTGACCGGCGTTTGGAATGGCCCGCGGACATTTATCCCAGCGGCATGACCTCACACTGAGTCAGGAATGGGTTATCGAAATCCACCTTGTCGCCAACACTTTTGCCAGGGACGGGGAATAGTCGGGCCGACAGAGATTTCTGATACCGGACTGACAGGGCAGCTACGTCTTCTATGGTTCTCGCAAGGTCAGCCACGGGTGTATCCCCGGCCAAAGGCACTACGTCCAAACCGGTACCACACACGCTGGAGTAAAGAAGCAGCTCAGAAACCCCATAACGACCCTCCATTGCTCGATCAGCCAAGACCTGATCCTCCAGAACGGGAAGCATCAGCCCTGAATATCCGCACGTTTTGGCTTTTAATCCCTGCAGCACACTCGTAATAGTCGAGCAAGCGGATAACGTCGATGGTGAACCGAAGGGCGCGCCGGCCAGGGCTTCAATTACACTCCCGATGCTTGAATCCAACCCCGGTGCCGGTGATGTGTCGATCCCCAGGTACTTCCATCCGGTCTCTTTTGAAATTGTATTGGCGAGAGCTTCTACAGGAGCAAGAGCTTCATCGAGTCGCCGTCTCATCGCCTGCGCAGCTTCAGCCTTAGTATTCGTCCCCTTCAACGCTGCGAGTAAAAGTCGGGGCGACTCGAGGCCAATGCTGAACGAACGAGGTCCGTCGGAGTATGCCGCCGGAAAAAATGGCGTCCCGGGAGGGCAGAAACCCGTCGCGCAAAATCTGAAATTACCCTCGCCGCCCGGAGTGGCATGAGCAATGGCAGTAATCGCTTCAGCTGCTGCATGAATAGATTGGATGTGTACACCATCGCGCTCCGAGGCAATAAATGCCGAAAAACTTGTGTTTGACGTAGCATTGACGAGGTCAGCAGCCCACGAGCCAAATCCCGGTACAGCGGCGTTTTGCGTCAGGACTGGCCCGATGTTGAACATCGCATCTGCTGCTACGGCCAATTCATCCAGCGACTGGATCGACTTTATTCCCGCTTCATTCATCCACGATGATAAATAACGCTGCAACGGTTGTGTCGCGATCCGAGTCGTCTGTACTTCATATTCGCCGTTGAACCGCCCTTTTGCCAGTTCCAGAAATGAACGGGCATCCTGGATGGTTCTGAAATCGGTTACGCCTCCAAGCTCTACTCCAGCCGTAATAGTCCGTATCCGAAATTCTTTCTCTTTTCTGAGTGGACTCCATCCTGTGAAGCTGGTGAGCGCACCGGCTCCAAGCAAACCGATAAAACTCCGGCGGGAAAAATCGTTCATTTCATGCTGTCGTTTGTGAAGCGAATGTCGCCTCAGGATGACAGAACGCATTACATTCTCCCCAACCTTTGCCGGTTTCGCAAGCTTCAAAAAATTGCCTCGCGGGTTCAAGAATAGAACTCATTGTATTTCCTCTCTATATGGTAGCAGGACATCGTCCAAGCTTTTATAACTATTCAGGGCTCAAACATGCAAGGAAAACCTGAGGGCGGGCGGTATAACCTGAGTAGGTTAAATAATCTCCGACGGTGCGAAAGAGCCAGCTGGTTGAGAAACGCATGTTTTGCCTTTCCGGCCTCCACCCCGTTTCTTTAGGCCAACCTTCCCGGCATCACCATGGTTGGCAAATCCCTATCGCATTACAAGATCGAAGCCGAACTAGGCCGTGGCGGCATGGGAATCGTCTACCGCGCTCAGGACACAAAGCTCGATAGAACGGTAGCCATCAAGGTCCTTCCGTCAGCCGCACTGGCCTCTGAGGATGATCGCGCTAGGTTCTACAGAGAAGCGAAGGCTGCTGCCCAACTCCACCACCCTCACATAGCCAGCGTCTTTGAGATTGATGAGGCGGTGCCTTCGGACGCCCCGCATGGCACTGAGCCAAGCCCGTTCATCGCCATGGAGTATATCGAAGGTGAAACGCTCCATGACCGGATTCAGAAAGGACCGCTGAAGCTGGAGGAGGCTGTCAGGATAGCAAGCGAGATTGCGAG
>SMXK01000165.1 GCA_004356265.1 Bacteroidota bacterium | reverse complement strand
GGCTACCGGTCGTGGACGTTTCGTGGGCGCAGAGACCAAGATTCAAGGCGGGATGGTTCGTAGCCAAATTGTAAAAGCACTTGAAGACAGCGTATTGTTCATCAAGGATGGGATGTACACTACGTGTACCTGCATACAGAATCCATCTTACTCCTTCAGGTCCGACAAGATGAAATTGGTAGATCAAAAATGGATCTATACCGGCCCGCTGCAACTCTACATTTATAACATTCCTACGCCCCTCTGGCTTCCTTTTGGTTTTTTACCCGCACAAGACGCGAGGCGCTCGGGACCATTGCCTCCGTCGTATGGGGAGGATGAATTCGGATTCTACATGCGAAATTTCGGCTGGTACTTCGCTCTGAGTGAATACATGGACCTGCAACTGCAGGCCGGTTTCTGGACCAACGCATCTTGGGAGATCGATGTACTCTTCCGGTACAAGCAGCGATATACGTATGATGGACAATTAGGTGTCAGTTTTGCCAGATTCAAGAATGGAGAAAAAGGTGACCCGGATTATTCTATCCGGGACGTCAAATCTCTCAGGTGGCTGCACAGCCAGACCATCGGTGCCAGCGCATCATTAAATGCCAAAGTAAATCTCAGCTCTGAGGGATATCTTCGAGGTGTATCTCAGAGTTATGATGACCGGACGCGTCAAAATATTCAGTCTACTATCCGGTACTCGAAGCGCTGGAAAAACCAGAATTTGTCCGTTCAGGTCGATCAGAATCAGATTGTTGAGACCGGGCGCACGACGGCGAATCTACCCACTCTGTCATTTTCGCAGAGTTCATTCAAACCGCTCAGCAGGTCAAACCGCAGTCCAGGCCAGTCAGAAAAGTTCTATGAAAAGTTTACAGTCAGCTATAATCTGAATGTCACCAACCGATTCGAATTTAATCCTTTATCGGACGATGATTTGATCGCGAACGGAGACTCAGCAGCCATCGATATTACCTGGTTAGATGCTCTTTTCTCCGCAGACGATTACCAGCGGGCAACGGGTGATGACGAACCTTTCCAGTTCAGGGCCGCCCACACCATTCCCCTTTCTGCTCCTTTTTCTGTGAGTCGGCTGCCGCTGCTCGGGTCGTTTGACCTGAATTTGTCGCCGAGCATCAGGTACAATGAAGACTGGTTCGCCCGAACAGAGCGGCGCTCTTTGAGTGCCGATAGTTCCAAGATCGATGTTTCGTCAGAGCAGGGATTTTTCGCCCTCAGACAATTCAGAGCCAGCCTTTCCGCAAGTTCTACTTTTTATGGTCTTCTACCTATAAACTTGCCTGGATACAATACCATTAGACACACCGTTAGACCTTCTCTCACATATAGTTATAGACCTGATTTTTATGACGAAAAATACGGCTATACCCGGACTTATACTGACGCGAACGGAAATGAAGTCCGGTATGGTATTGTGCCAGGTGTGTCCAGAACCGAATTGAAGCAGATCACATTTGCGATCAACAACACGTTCGAAACGAAGCGGGTGCGCCGACCAGACGATTTTGAATCAGATTCGCGCCGGCCACAGGGTGCTGTAAAACTGCTCGATCTGAATATTTCGAGCGGATACAATTTTGCTGCAGACTCCCTGAAGTTTCGAAATATTTTACTTACCGCCCGAACTCGTTTGTTCGGAAATACCGACTTCAACGTCCGAACATCATTCTCTCCGTACGAATTGTCGGATACCGGTCAACTGACAGATAAATATGCATTCTCTTTTCCGGGAATTCTCGGCAGACTCACCCGCGCTGACGTAACAGTCAGAACATCGCTTAGAAGTAAACGAGGAGATGGGTCTCGTCCGTACACGTCCCCACGCGCTGGTTACGATATCGCTCGTCAGGATCCGTTTCGTGAGTTCGATTCATACACTCAGTCAGGATCGTCAGCAAATTATGCTGATTTCTCGATTCCGTGGTCGATGACACTTGATTTCACATACGGAGTGAGCAAGGTATCACCTGCCACGATCAAACGCGCCATTATCAACGGCACTTTTGACTTCAGCCTGACGCCAAACTGGAAAATTGCGTCGCGTACTGGATATGACTTCGAACGACGGGAAATTGTGACCACCAACCTCGCCATTGCCAGGGATTTTGATTGCTGGCAGATGTCTGTTTTCTGGGTCCCATTCGGTGCCTATGAATCGTGGGGATTTGAGATCCACGTCAAAAGCGACATCTTGAGGGATTTCTTGAAGCTGGAGCAACCTAAAAAAGAGGTGAGTAATCAGTTCGGTCTCTTTTGACGGAATCAATCCATCTGAGAAGGTCGTTCTCAGGTTATGAGCGAACAAGATCTACATATCCTCAAAACATCCGCAGAATCAGATACGGATGTTGATCGAAAGATTTCCGAGCGCCTTTTATCAATTATCGAATCGGCTACAGGGCTTCCTACCAAAACCGATGTTTCCCTTTTTGTTCGGAATCGAGTTGTGACCGTTTCGGGTGGTGTCTTAGACAAAATTGATCATGTCGAGCTGATTTCCCGCATCCGGGAAACGCCGGGCGTCAAACGGATTATTGATCGTCTTACCGATCGTCAGTGACCCAGGAACTGCCGACGACATTAAATCGGATCGGGCCATTTTGAAGAGCTTCACCCCGAGCAGATGACTTCAGCTGAATGCCTTTCCATTGTATCAGGAGTTCTGAGCTTCGACCAAGGAACTGCTGAAAAACGAGTTCTCCTTCAAAAGTACCATCTGGGTCTGGTTGCACATCTTCCGCCCGAACCGCCAGAACCATGCCTTCAATATGGGATCTTTCAGAATGCCGCTCCTCGGCTTGAGATCCTGCAGAACGCGACTTCTCGGCGTGAGACTCGCCTGCGAGTAACTCCGCACAATCGCCTTCGATCAGATTACTTCCTCCCAAAAAACGCGCTGAAAAGGCCGATGCTGGATTATAGTACACATCCCGAGGTGCACCCGTCTGCACGATTCGGCCGTCCTTCATGATAGCCATCCTGTCCGAAAGCGCAAGAGCCTCTTCTTGATCATGTGTAACGTAGATACTCGTTGTTCCGAGCTCTTTCTGCATTCGTTTCAGCTCGAGTCTGGTCTGTTCACGTAACTCCGCATCCAGGTTCGACAGAGGTTCATCGAACAACAATACGTCCGGCTGCGTCGCCAGCGCACGAGCGAGAGCGATGCGTTGCTGCTGCCCTCCAGACAGTTCCGTTACGCTCTTCTCGTAGAGAGACGCCATTTCGACACGGTCCAGCGCTTCCAGGGCCCGTTTTTTTCGATCTCCGGCATTCATCCCTTTAACAGCCAGGCCGTATTCTACGTTTTGAGCGACCGTCATATGCGGGAAAAGCGCATAGTTTTGGAAAACCATCGCGGTGGGACGTTTTTGAGGGGGTACGTTTGTGACATCTACCCCGCCGATTGAAATTGTCCCTGTGTCCGGATGTTCAAATCCGGCAATCATACGCAGCGTCGTCGATTTGCCACACCCGCTTGGACCCAATAAGGAAAAAAATGACCCGGCCTCAATGTGCAGAGATACGTCCCGGACCGCTTTCACATCGTGGAACGCACGTGAAACCCCACGCAAAACAACCGATGCGCTTTGAATTTCGCCGGACGGGTCCACATTCATCTGTTCAGCTGGTTTGAACGGTCTGAAGCGCTTCCGTTACCCGGTCCGCCGCTTCCTGGAAGACAGTCGCTGTCATTACCTGCAGTCCGCTTTCATCGAGAATCGCTTTCCCTTCTGCAGCATTGGTCCCTTGAAGGCGAACGATGAGCGGCATGTCAATTCCAACATTCTGAACCGCAATCACGATTCCTTTGGCTACACGATCACATCGTACAATGCCGCCGAAAATATTTACAAGGATGGCCTGAACGTTCGGGTCTTTCAGAATGATACGGAAGCCAGCTTCCACCGTCTCGGGGTTCGCTCCACCTCCGACGTCCAGAAAATTGGCAGGCTCTCCACCGGCAATTTTGATGATGTCCATCGTTGCCATCGCCAGGCCGGCACCATTCACCATACACCCGACATTTCCGTCGAGTTTGACATAGTTCAGCGAATACTCTGCAGCCTCTACTTCTAGTGGCGCCTCCTCTGCCAGGTCGCGTAATTCAAGAAGATCCTTGTGCCGAAACATAGCGTTGTCATCGAGATCTATTTTCGCGTCGACCGCCAGAATATCTCCCTGGTCGGTAAGTACGAGCGGATTGATCTCTGCCAGTGAACAGTCACTTTCGTGATAAGCGCGATACAATCCCATAACGAATTTCACTGCTTGTTTCAAGGCCCGACCTTCAAGACCAAGGCTGAATGCAATTTCGCGGGCTTGAAAAGGCTGAATTCCGATAGAGGGGTCCACCCATACTTTCACGATCTTCTCAGGAGTCTCTTCAGCCACGGTTTCAATGTCGACTCCACCTTCTGTCGAGGCCATAATCACCGGCATATTCCGTTGCCGGTCAAGCGTCACACTCAGATAAAACTCACTGGCAATGTCTACCGCCTCGGCGATCAAAATCGTCTTTACAGTCTGCCCTTCAGGACCCGTCTGGTGTGTCACCAGGTTCATCCCCAATATGGACTCTGCTTTTTCGCGTACTTCATCAAGTCCGCGAGCCAGTTTAACGCCTCCTCCTTTACCTCGACCGCCGGCATGAATTTGAGCCTTCACGACAAATAAATCAGCGCCGTTTGATTCTTTCAATGACTCAGCTGCCGAAACCGCTTCTGCGACCGTTCCAGCTACGATTCCCTGCTGAACAGGGACACCGAAGGATGCTAAAATGGCTTTTCCTTGATACTCGTGGACTTTCATAGACCTCTTGCTTGCGTACATTGCGAGGTCTGAAAGTACGCCGAATGAGACTCATATCCGTCCGCCAGACGGTTCTGTAATCAATCTTCGCAAATTATTGCAAGGCCCTCCGATTAATGCCCGTAAATGACCACATTTGATAGATATCTCTTCAGGAGGCTGGTTCTTGGCTACTCGGGATTACTCCTGGCTGTAATCGCTTTTTTTATTGTGCTGCATTACGTCGAACACGTCGATGACTTCTACGATAAAGGAGCTGAGGCCACGGCGGTTATCCGATATTACCTGAATTCAATCCCGGATATTATTCAGTTAGGATCGCCCATGGCCATTTTTCTGGCCACAATCTGGGTGACCGGACGTTCGGCGCAAAAACTGGAACTGTCTTCGCTGCAGACGAGCGGTACCTCCCTCTTTCGATTACTCCTTCCTTTTATGATTTTCGGAAGTACAGTGTCGATTGTAATGTTCTTTTTTAATGGGTGGATCGTTCCTGAGACTAACCGTGTGAAGCTGGAATTCGAGCGGGATTATACAAAGGCCGGGATTGGCCAGATTGAATACAGTAACATCCATCGCCGAAATCAACCAGGAAGCGTTTTGAGTGTGGGATTTTATGACAGATCCACCAAAACAGCATCCACCATATCACTGCAATCATTTGACGAAAATATTCGAATGACGAAACGCATAGATGCCGTACGTATGCGCTGGGTAGATTCAACAGGCGTCTGGACATTAACTGAAGCGGTTATTCGGACGTTCGCATCAGACGGATCAGAGACCCGGGTAGTCATCGCTTCGATGGATACTGTTCTTACAATTCTCCCTCGCGATCTGGCCAGAACCGAGGCTG
>SMXK01000164.1 GCA_004356265.1 Bacteroidota bacterium | reverse complement strand
GTGCGAGCAATAAATTGCCGGATACAGTCAGGAGGGCAAGACCGCACCAGGCCAGTTGGATCGTTCGAGAAGACATGAGTCAGAAGAGTGATATTCGTTCGTGTACGACGGAATAAGCATACTATGTTAATCGCTTCAGTTCCGTCCGTTTTCTGTGAGGAATCGGTGTAACAGAGCGGCCCTTCGATCGTCAACACTCGTTTCTTATTTTGAAGAATCCGGTACGTCAGCGGCCGACTCTGTTAACCTTGTGAACCCGAGTAACTTATGCACCTGAAGGATCTTGGTATTTCAAAATCTCAGCTCGAGGAAGCAGCGGAACTGTTCGGGCAATTTCCGGATTCCATTTGCGCACGTGTGATCCGGCAGGACCGGGATCGATTTCAGGTTCAAACAGAACATGTTGTGTTAACGGCTGCCCTGTCAGGGAAATTTTGCCACGACGCTACCCACAATTCTGAATATCCCGTTGTAGGAGACTGGATAATTATTTCGCCCAGACCAGAGGAATCAGCGGCTACCATTCATTTTGTATTGAGCCGAAAGGGCACGTTTTCCAGGAAAGTGCCTGGCGAGGTTACCAGCGAGCAGGTCATAGTATCCAATATTGATGTGGCCTTTCTCGTAACCGGACTCGATCACGAATTCAACCTGCGCAGAATCGAGCGGTATTTAACAACAGCATGGAACAGCGGGGCGTTGCCGGTCATCGTACTGAACAAGGTAGACCTTGCCGACAACCCGGATGATATTCAGGCGTCCGTCGAAGACATTGCCCCCGGTGTGGACGTGATCCGAATCAGCGCTCGGGAGGGGACGGGGGTTCAACAGCTTAGAACGTATATGATGGCAGGAACGACCGCGGTATTGCTCGGGTCTTCAGGCACCGGAGAATCGACCATCATAAATGCGCTATCCGGAGAAGACCTCGTAAAAACTGGCGATGTCCGGGAAGACGACAGCCGGGGCCGGCACACTACAACGCACCGGGAAATGATTTTTCTACCCGGAGGCGGCATGATCATCGATACTCCCGGGATGAGAGAATTACAGCTCTGGTCGGATGAGAACTCTATCGGGGATTCGTTTTCGGAGATCGAAAAAATAGCTTCAGAATGTCGGTTTAAAGATTGTTCACATGAATCCGAACCGGGATGTGCTGTTCAGCGGGCCCTGGCGGACGGTGAGCTGGATGAAGCGCGCTTCAACAGCTTTTTGAAATTACGCAAGGAAGTCGCGTATCTGGATCGCCGCAAAACGGAATCGACGTTTGAACTTCGAAAACACGACAAATCTCTCGGGAAATTGTACAAAAGCATCCAGCAAAACAATCGGAAGCTGAAGTAGTTGTCCTCGAACCGTATTTCGAATCCCCACGGTAGTCTTCGCGAGCATTTCTTTACGCGAACTGAAATTCATGTACCACACAAACTTGCGCTAGAGCCGATGAAAAAACGATTCCTGCTCCTACTGTTTTCCACATTGCTGGTTGTTCAGATTGCCCCGGCTCAGACCTCGCCCACCAGCTCTTATGTGTTGGATGGAGGATTCGGTGGCGCAGCGGCCGTTTTGGACGGCGAAGTTTTTGTCGGATTGTCTCCGGTCGGCTGGCCCACTGGTGACAAGCCCGCTGGCATCGTCCACGTTTATAAAAAAGATACATCCGGTTCGTGGACTGAGTCACAGAGTCTTAGCGCTTCAGATGGCATGTTGGGTGATCATTTTGGTCGCTCTGTTTTTGCCGGTCGCGGAATGGTGATCGTAGGGGCTCCGGGAATCGGTGCTGCGTACGTATTCAAGAAGGACGCTGACGGCACGTGGGTAGAGGCGGGTAAACTTTCGCCGACTCTGGCCGAGGGATATGAATTTGGTGGGGCGTACGCACGCGGGGGAATGCGGAACAGCACAATTGCCGTGTCCGGCCAGCGAATTCTGGTTACATCTTATAATAGCGAGACTCGAACCGGCGCTGTCCATGTATTTCATCTGCAAGGAACGGGCTGGGCAGAAAAGGCCATTTTCGACAGCGGCAATGAAGACGGTGGGGATGGGTTTGGATGGAGTATCGCCGCAAACAATAATACCTTTTTCGTGGGCGCTACACTTCAGAATGGTCGGAAGGGAGCCGTACACGTTTTCCGGATGAATACGTTTAACGGCACATGGGAGCGGTCGGATGTACTGTCGCCCGAATCCCTGACCGCTGGAGCAAGTCTGGGTACCTCGATCGCACTGCATCGACAACACCTTCTTATCGGGGCTCCAAGGCAAGCCAACTTTGGCGGCGTTGTAGCTTACGAAATGTTACGCGACGGTAGTTTTTCCTATATGGATGTCCTGCAGGAAACGGAGCCTGCAGACGGAAGCAGAAAGACGGGAGCGTTTGGCTCGACGGTAGTCGTATCTGGAGATGATATCATGATTGGGGCCCGGGGCAGCGTTTTTGCAGCCTCTCTCGGATCAAGCGGTCTATCTATGACCAGGATAACGGCACCTGATACCCGGAGCGCGGGTAGTTTTGGAATGGCTGTGGCTGCCTCTGGAAATGTGCTTTCCGTAGGTTCGCCGAGTGCCGATTATGAGGAAGGCGTTTCCAATGTGTTCGAGAGAAATTCGGCCGGAGGAAATTGGGAGCCTGCTGGCTTATTGGCTGCGGAGGTCCAGCGTTTGGCCTCGATGTATGGCGAGCAGGTTGACTGCACCGATGGCGAGGCTGGTATTTTTGCCTGTGAGGACGTGGATCTGGTCTCATTTATGTCACTGACTGAGCTGACGTCAGATCGCGGCGTAAAAATGACTGATATATGGGGATGGGAAGATCCTGAAACGGGTAAAGAGTGGGTACTACAGGCGCGGACAGAAGGTGTCTCTTTTGTAGATATCAGCAATCCGAGTTACCCCGTATATGTCGGGCAACTGATGAAAACGTCGAAATCACCGGGCAGCGCATGGCGCGACGTGAAAGTGTATAAAGACCATGCTTTTATAGTAGCGGACGGTGCCGGAGAACACGGGGTTCAGATATTCGACCTGCGCCAGTTGAGAGATGTTGATCCTGAAGACATGCCGGTAACATTCGAAGAAACGGCGCATTACTCAGGCGTAAATTCGACGCACAACATGGTGATCAATGAAGAAACTGGTTTTGCATACGCCGTCGGGAATCGCTCAGGTGGGGAGACATGTGGCGGTCAGCTTCACATGATAAACATACAAGATCCGACGAATCCAACATTTGCAGGGTGTTATTCGCTTGCGGAAGCAGGCGGTACTCATGATTCGCAGTGTGTTGTTTATCGCGGTGCGGACACGAATTACTCGGGTCGTGAGATTTGTTTTACATCAAACGGATCTTCATTCATTATTGCAGACGTGACAGATAAAGATAGCCCCACGACGTTGGCGCACACCAGTTACCCGAACCAGGCATACACACACCAGGGTTGGCTGAGCGAAGATCACAGCTATTTCTACATGAATGATGAGCTGGACGAAATGACGGGAATCGTGGATCAGACCAGGACGCTGATCTGGGATGTCAGGGAGCTCGGAGACCCGACCCTGGTCGGCGAATTTATGCTCGATTCAAAAGCGAGCGATCATAATCTGTACATTCGCGGAAACCTGATGTATCAGTCCAACTACCAGGCCGGCCTTAGAATTCTGGACATTTCTGATCCTGAAAACCCGGTTGAAGTCGGGCATTTTGATACAACTCCGGGCGGAGAAGACAAGGCCGGTTTCGGCGGATCGTGGAGCAATTACCCGTACTTCAAAAGTGGCATTATTGCTGTGAGCAGCCGGGGAGAAGGCTTGTTTCTACTGAAAAAACGATCTGTAGATATCTAGGTCGTTAGCCCCAGTTTTTGAAGTCTCAACCCGGCTCACATTCGAGTGAGCCGGGTTGATGAACCCCTAACCCTGATGAAAACACAGGCGGTGCTTCTTGTGCCACTGGGCGTGTCGCTTTTTAATGTTTCTTTTTGAGGCGAATCGTCCTGAGGTATATCGTTTTTTGGCGTACCGCTTTTGGGCGTGTCGTTTTGAAGCGAATCGTTTTTGAGTGTACCGCTTTTGGACGAACCGTTTTTGAGCATACCACCGGCGCGTCGTGTTTTTCCGGACGACATTCATTCGCGCGGCAATTCGGTCCATCGGAACGACCACAAACGCTGAGTTCCTGTCGGCAAACGTGTACAATTCGCCGTCAAGGAAATACATCTCCCTTCCGTTGTTCAGCGTGAACTTGGCCGCCGTATCCGGCATCTCATCCAACGTCTTCAGGCTTCCCTGCTCTCTCTGTTGAGTCGTCCTGTCTTGAGCTTCAACAGTCAGTGTAAACGTGATCGCCACCAGTGCAGAAATGCAGATTCCCGCAAGTCGCTTCTGGTATTTCTTTCTGGTATTCATCTTCATCCTCCAGATTGTTAGGTGAACTTTTTCTCCTGGTTTCGCCCTCTCGTACGGACGAATTCTAGGGAGAGATGTCACGAATCTGTGATAAAGATGTGATGTGAGTGTCCCGAAGACGAGCTATTTGACGACGATGCGGCCTTTCTTAATAACCATAAACAGGGACTGCAGATTCGAAATGTCGACCGTCGGATCTTCATGGAGTAAAACTAGATCGGCATATTTTCCAACAGTGATTGATCCCGTTTCATTTTCAATACCAATCACTTTCGCACCATTCAGCGTTGCTGCTGTGAGAGCATCCAGGGGCGACATGCCTACCTCGTTCACCATCAGAAAAATTTCGTCCAGAGTGGCAATCTCTCCATCGGTATCGGTTCCGGTAGATATTACGATCCCTGCCTGGTACGCGGCCCTTGTTACATTTATCACCCAATCGTGCTTGGAAGCAGTCATCGGTCGGTCGGGGTCGATTATATACAGGAGTAAGGTTGGATCGAGCATGGTACCAGCCTTCAAAACCGAATCAAGAAATTCGGTAATCCGGTGGTCCGACACAGGGAGGCTCCAGAATGTCGAATCCGTATTCGAAAAAACACTGTCTTCAGCTGCCCATCTGAGATGGCTGATGTGGGAAAGAACATCTACTCCTGAGGCCACGGCATCGCGCGGACCCGCCGGGTCTATGACGCCGTGCGACCATACCTCCATATTTTGCTGATGCGCCTCAGCAGTAATTCGATCGATCTCAGCCGGGCCGAGGGAAGCGTATATTTTTATACCGGTCGCACCAGTTCCTTTGGCTTCCGCAATCGCATAAAGCAGGTCGGTGTCGTCGGTTACGGCTCTTAGCCATGGTGTTTCTCCGGCCGCCAGGCCCGCGGAGGCACTGTGTGTTCGAGGGTCGGTAAAAAATGCCGGGCCCGACATCAAAGCTGTGTAATAAATGTCCGGCGAATGGATGTCGAAAACGAGGGCATCTCTTTTGAGGTCTGCAAGGGCACGCGCGTCGCCTGCCATATCTCTCACGGATACAATCCCCCGGTCCAGCGCCAGCGCCAACATGCTCTCGACCGCCTCCCGATTGTCAACGCCAGAAGGATCCGTGGCGAGGTGAACGTGCGTATCGATCAGTCCTGGAATCACAAATTTGCCGGCAGCATCAATTACAAGTGCTGTGTCCGGCACGGTGACCTGCCCGGCCGGGCCGACCTCGTGAATGCGTCCGTCTGCGATCAACACAGTCTGAGCAGGCACCGGTTCAGCGCCCGTGCCGTCAATCACGGTCACGTTTATGAGCGCAATGAGTGTCTGGTTTTCTTCGCCTGATATGTCTGAAGACGGACTATCCGGAATTCCGCATGCTGACAGGAGAAGTGCGGTAGTCAGTATGAGTGATCTGATCATATCAAGTGCTTTGGACGCTGAAATTGTAGTGTGAGCAGTTGCGCAACCCGACTGCTAATTCATCTCAACAGACCGAATGAAGTCCAGGACGGCCTCATTGAATAACTCCGGCTGGTCGACATTTACTACGTGCCCCGCATCGGGAATGATTACGACTTTTGAACCCGGAACGAGAGCCTGATACTCTCTAAGGGTTTCGGGCCTGGCCTCGTCAAACTCACCGCCCAGGAATAAGACCGGTAAATCAAG
Source organism: Bacteroidota bacterium (assembly GCA_004356265.1). Lineage (GTDB taxonomy): Bacteria > Bacteroidota > Rhodothermia > Rhodothermales > UBA10348 > N075bin62. The sequence continues at coordinate 371 of SMXK01000164.1, read as the reverse complement.
TTCAGATAAACGATCGATAGAATCATAGTCGCGAAGCGTTCCAGTGGACAGGAATTCCGATGGCCCCCACATGTATTCATACAGACCTGAATTTCCCGGCGGTTTGACGTTGCATGCTTCAATTCCACCTTCCGGCATATACCGTGTGCCAAACCGGGACAGAAACTCGGTGTTCGCGCCATCAAATTCTGCAGTTGAAAAATCTCCCGAGTCAAGCGCATCATATATGACCTGCTGCATTTCGTCGGATAACTCAGCGACGAGTATTCCAGCATCTTCGAGCCACCGATCCGTCCCCAATAGAGGCCCCATAAAGGTCACAGATTTGACCCCAGCCGGTTTGGTGAGCAAATATTCCATGGCGATGGTGC
>SMXK01000163.1 GCA_004356265.1 Bacteroidota bacterium | reverse complement strand
TCGAATCAGCAGGCCGACCTGCGAAATGGCGGCAGCTACAAACGGGGCTCAAATTCTAAGTAGATGGGTGCTTTACTCGATGATGTTCTTTCGTAATAGGTTGATATACATTAGGTTACATCATATGGCCCTGGGCCTGTTTTTAATCTCTGGTACACATGCCGGGACGGTATACGCCCATGACGACAGCAGCCAGGTAAGCATTTCAGGTGATTTTCGATATCGCTTTGAAGTAATCGACAAGGAGGCTGCGCCGGAAACCCGGCAGCGACACCGCATTAGGGCCCGGTTTGGCCTGCATGCCGAGCTTACAGAGGAGTCTAGGTTTGTTATTCAACTCGCATCAGGTTCTGACGATCTTGTGTCATCCAATCAAACCCTCTCCGGTGCATTTTCAAGCAAAGGAATCGTCCTTGATCTCGCGTATGGGCAGTACCGGCCCATCGCGTTGAAGCAACGTGTGAAATTTACTGCCGGGAAGGCACCTCTACTATTTTTCCGGCCCGGTGAAACTGAATTACTGTGGGACAACGACTTACGCCCGGAGGGCATCACTGCGTCTTTTCACCTCAGCGTTGGCCAGGTTGATGTCAAGGTGCTGGGCGGTGCATACGTGCTTGAAGAACGGGCCGAAGATGATGAGACGTATCTCCGCGCCGGACAATTAGTTATTTCGACAGAACAGATTTCCGGAGTACGTCTCCTTAAATTTGGAGTTGGCTATTTCGGATTCTCAGGTATTGCGGGCCGAACGCCGCTCTTTGGTGATGCTTTCTTTGGCAACTCATCCTATCCCGATACAACCATCCTTCCGGGAACCCCCCCGGACACCCTGGTAACCCATCGGCATGCGACAGAATACCACGAAATTGAAGGGTTCATTCAGGCCGATCTCTCTCTGTTTCGCAAACCGCTTCTTATCATGGCAGATCTGGTCGTGAACACTGATCCAGATGATAACAATGTAGGATGGCTGGTCGGATTCAAACTGGGAGAGGTAAAAGCTAGAGGCTCATGGTCTTTAGGATTCAATACCCGTCGGCTTGAAAGGGATGCGGTATACGCAATATTCACCGATTCCAATTTTGGAGATGGCGGATCTGATAGTAAGGGACATGAGATTAAATTCAGCGTAGGTGCGATGAAAGATGTCAAATTCAGCATTTCGTACTTCGATAACATTCAGGGCCTTGCTAACAGTAACGACTATGATCGAGTAATGTTCGACATTTCATCTTCGTTCAAATAGGTGCATATGCGACTTAGTCTTGCATCATGGATTTTGATTGGCTTGCTACTCGGAGTAGGCTTCGGTCTGTATGCAGGCGAGAGTGCGGGCGTGCTGTCTGTGGTCGGAGACGCGTTTATCGGCCTGCTCCAGATGACGGTTCTGCCCTATATCGCTTTCGCCATTATTGCGAGCATTGGCAAGCTTTCGACGGATAAGGTAAAACAATTCGGTCTGTATGCCGGGATATTTCTCCTTACGTCCGTGACGATCACGCTTGCCGCAATCATCCTTTTGCCTTTGTGCCTGCCGGCGAGAGAATCTGCCTCATTCTTCAGCACCAGCATGCTGGAGGATCGAGCGCCTGTCGATTTTCTTAATCTGTTCATTCCATCTAATCCATTCTTTGCGCTGGCTAACAACATCGTCCCGGCCGTCGTGCTCTTTTGCATCGCCTTAGGCGCAGCTATCATGGCGCTCAAAGATAAGAAGGTTTTCCTGGAACAACTCGATTTTCTGACCACTGCGTTGGCCAGAATAAACCACTACATGGTAAAGCTGACTCCGATTGGTGTTTTCGCTATTGTGGCCAGCATGGTAGGTACCACTGAACTCGAGGAATTGATTCAGATAAAAGCATACATAGTCCTTAATTTGGTGGCGTCCGTGGTGCTGGGATATGGTGTACTATTAGTTCTACTGGCAAGCATAACACCCTTTTCATATCGCGAGCTATTCAGCGCTTCGCGGGCGCCGGTACTTACGGCGTTAGTTACGGGCAAAGTGCTCATCGTATTGCCCATGCTCATAGAAACGGCTGAGGGTTTATTCGCGCGGCACTTTTCGGATCACGAAGAAGCAGCTTCGCACGTTCGGGCTGTTACACCACTCATATACCCTTTTCCACATGCAGGAAAACTTTTGGCCCTGCTGTTTGTGCCATTTGCAGCGTGGTTCGTGGACATTCCTATAAGTCTGGAACAGTATCCAGCCCTTCTCGGCTCCGGATATTTCAGCCTCTTCGGCAGCCCGCTTGTGGCCATGCCTTTCCTGCTGGATATGCTTCAATTGCCAGCCGACATGTTCCATCTGTTCATGGTTTCGGGAATCCTCACAAGTCGTCTGGGCGATATGCTGGGTGTCATCCACCTCCTTTTCGTCTCTCTGCTCACCGCAGCTGCACTGACCCATAAGCTTCAGTTTGAGTTCCGCAGGATTGTGCGGGCGGTGGCGCTGATTCTGGCTATCGTAGTCGTGACTGGACTGGGCACACGAGCCTACCTTTCGGTCTCATTAGAAACCGAATACAATAAAGATGAGATCATCCGCAACATGCACTCATCACTGCATTCGGTGCCCGACTCGGCACGTGTTCTTGTTCACCTGAGCGTGCCCGACGACTGGGGCCCGCTTGAAACATCGGCCATGCATCGTATCTCGACTAAGGGTGTTCTGAGAGTGGGCTATCATCCCGACAATCTGCCAATGACATTTTTTAACTCGTCAGAAGAACTGGTGGGTTACGATGTCGATATGGCCAATGCGCTCGCGCGCCAATTAGGCTGCCGGCTTGAATTCGTACCGTTTGAGTTCGCCACTCTTGCCGACCAGCTCAGACGTGGAGATTTTGACGTAGCCATGTCCGGAATCGCCAAGCTACCTGGCCGCTTGACCCAACTGACGTTTGCGGAGCCGTACATGCATGTGACCGCGGCCCTCGTGGTTAAAGATCACCGACGTAAGGAATTTATGCGTCGAATGGACGACCTGGACTTTCGCGAGACTCAAATAGCGGTGGCGCGGTCTGCTGAAATCAGCAAGATTGCTGCGTCGCTGTTGCCCGGAGCCGAGTTTGTTCAGACAACTTCGTTGCGGAAATTCTGTGAATCGGACGATCCCGACATCGACGCCATGGTATGGACGGCCGAGAGCGGGGCCGCCTGGACACTGCTGTATCCTGAGTTTTGTGTGGTACCCATTCGTCCGCTCTATCGCGTTCCGGTCGGATGGGCCGTAGCGTTGGGAAACCACGACCTGACGGGATTCTTGAGCCAGTGGCTGTCTATCATGCAGTCCACTGGAGCTGACCAGCGCATGTACGATCACTGGATTCTCGGAAAGGTGCCCAGGCGAAATCGGTGACGCTGAAGTGTGACAGGTGAAGTCCTATTTTGAATAGAATAGAATTTTAGAACAGGAGCTTTAGTAGTGGAAGCTAAAGAGAAAAAAGGTCTCGAGAGTTTTCTCAGTCTGTTTACAGAAGTCAAGCCGGGGGAGGCATCCCGTGCGCTCTTGATGACGTTAAACATTTTCCTGATTCTGACCTGCTACCTCATCGCAAAAGTAGTACGTGAACCTCTAATACTGAGCGGCGGTGGAGCGGAACTGAAGAGTTACGCATCAGTATTCCAGGTGTTTATCCTGCTCGGAGCGGTGCAGTTGTTTGGCTGGCTGGCGACCAACCTCTCCAGGCGAAAACTCCTCAATTCTGTTACCCTGTTCTTCATTGCCTGCTTCCTGTTATTCTATATTGCCCTGATCACAATTGGCGTCGGAAATGGATTAATCTATTTTCTCTGGGTCGGGATTTTCAGCCTCATGATTATCGCTCAGTTCTGGTCTTTTGCAAACGACATCTATACGCCGGAACAAGGAAAGAGGCTCTTTGTACTGCTCGCGTTCGGAGCCTCTGCCGGCGGCGTGTTCGGTCCCATGCTGGCCGGTCTCCTGCTGGATCTTGTGGGCTTAAATAATCTCTTGCTGGTTTCGGCGGGACTTCTGACTCTGAGCCTGGTGTTGACTAACTTCATTGAGTCGGGGGTGGGCAACAATCCGGATGTCGCGTCCGACACTGAAGCGCCAAAGCCTGAAGAACCTAAGATGAGCAAGGACGGGGCGCTGCAGATTGTATTCCGTAATAAATACCTGCTGATGATCGCATTCCTCCTCCTCATTCTCAACTTTGTAAACACGACCGGAGAGTACATTCTGGGAAGCACGGTCCAGCAGGCGGCAGCTGAAGTTGCCAGTGCAGCCGGGGCCGCAGAGGGTGCAGACAAAGCATTCATTGGAAAATTCTACGCCAACTTCTTTACTGTCGTTGGATTCGCAGGACTGTTGATACAGTTATTGCTCGTCTCGAGAATTTTGAAATATTTTGGCGTTCGGTTTGCAATTATGACCCTGCCCGTGATCGCCTTTGGAACGTACGTGTCTATCATGTTCTTCCCGATCCTTGCGGTCATCATGTGGTGGAAGACGGCAGAGAACGCAACCGACTACTCGCTCAACAATACGGTTCGCCAAATCCTGTTCCTGCCCACGACCAAGGAAGAGAAATACAAGGCCAAGGTCGCGATCGACTCCTTCTTTGTTCGTGCAGGCGACGTTTCGTCGGCGGGGCTTGTGTTCTTAGGGGTGACCTACTTTTCTTTCTCGCTCATCCATTACGCGATGGTGTGCCTTGGACTGGTTGCGATCTGGTTGATTTTGGCCTTTAAGATAGCAAAAGAGCACAGGAGATTGACGACCGAGAGTGACGCAGCAAGTGCGTAGTAGAAGTAACCCCAAGAACGGTGAACAGGATTTCGTGAATTCTATCGAAAAGGGCTGGAGCTGAAATTGAAGATAATGTCATGTGCTCGTGGATTGATCATCTTAACAGTTCTGACTTGTTCGGCGTATGCATGGGCGGATGAGAATGACCCGGAACTGGACACCACAAGAGTCAGGCAAACGACCCCTGTCAAAAAGTCAGCCGGAGCAACCATTGTGGACATACCGGGAGAGATCCTGAAGCTTCCGTTCTATACGCTTGAAACGGTTACTCACACCATCGCATTTTATGGACCTGTTTCCTGGGCTATGGGACTTATCGATTTGGGCGCAGAGGCCAAACCCTATCTCCCCGTTGCGGGATACAGCTCCAAGGCGGGGCTCAAACTTGGATTTGCCTTACGACAACTGAAGAATATTGTCTCTACCGATTATGTGAGAGCCAGTTGGTACTATTCCACCAACGACTATCAGTCGTACAAGATCGCGACTCATAAAGCAAAACGCTTTACTGAAAGACTGGGATTCGACCTGTACTTTCGATACATAAAATTTCCTCGCGAGCGATTTTACGGCATAGGCATGGATAGTCGCAAAGACAAGCAAGCCAGCTATACTCTGGAAAATACAGAATTCAAGATTGAAATCCCATATAAGCCATTCGAGAGATCCCAACTAAATTTGATCGGCGGCTACTCCATCACAAATCTCTCTGATGGGCAAGATCCCGGTTATGAAGGCAATCTGGATACAATATTTGCAGATCCCGACTTCGCTCTGGCACCGGGCCGCCTGGACGGTTCCCGATATGCAATCTACGGAGTGTCATTCGAGTGGGACAACAGAGACAACAGGGGTCAGCCATCACGTGGCACGCATGCCTACACAAGTTTTCTTAGATACTCAGGCGTAAACCGATCGGAAGATCTCGATTTCAGCAAGTACAAGCTTGATCTGCGTCACTATCAAAATATCTGGCGTAAAAGAATTCTCGCAACCCGCGTTTACTTGCAGCGGTTCGCGGCGAGTGAGTCAAACACACGGGCCACCCCCATTTATCTTACCAGCACTCTTGGAGGACCCGAGTATATGCGTGGATTTTCGCCGGGTCGCTACATTGACAATGATCTGGCCATGATCTCGGTGGAGTATCGATATCCGGTCTATGGTGTAATAGATGCATTCCTGTTTCTTGACGAAGGCAGAGTGTTCGAGAACATGACAGAGGAAGACTTTTTCGCGGGCTGGAGATCGTCTATGGGATTTGGCCTGAGAGTATGGAACACCATCTCGCCTGTCGCAACTTTTCAAATCGCGTGGAGCGATGAAGAAACGATGTTCTACTTCCAGATGGGCGCCTCCTGGTAGCCGTTCTACCTGAGATGAGCATAAAATGAGAGATTTGAGTTAATGCATACCAAAACAGTTCTGAAGAAAACAGAGTCTGCATCAAGAGTGTCTGGCGCCTGCCTCATGACGATCGTGCCGCTGATAATTTTGTCCACGATCGTGCTGTCCTGCTCGCATCATCCTCATGTAAATCTTGATGGACCATACTGGAAAGATGATGACACCAAGGCCATCGCAGAGCCTTCCTTTGAAGAAACTAACATTATCTGGACGAGCGTTAAGAGAACAACTTTTGATCAAGGCCTTGAACTCATGGATTTTGATCGCAACGTACGCAAGTTGTTCGGCAACCCCACACAGGCCAAAAACACAAACAGTTTTGATGAAGTCCCCAATTCAAGCTGGTTTACCAATCGACACGGTCATCCATACACGAGAATGACACCCGAGCAGATTGCGGCCGGTCCCGGCATAACTTCAGGACCCGATACGTCTGAAATATGGAATGTGTTTAGATTAAAATCGGGTGGAGCCACGCTGGGATTCTGGATCGAAGATTCGAAGGGAGACCAGTACCTCATTAAGTTTGATCCTTCCGAATTTCCTGAGATGGCCACTGCGGCTGCGACGATGGGTTCAAGATTCTTCTACGCGTGTGGGTATAATGTGCCGCAGGAAGTAATTGTGTACTGGGATCCGAAAAACCTGAGAATCAAGTCGGGCGCCACTAAGAAGGATGGTAAAGGAAACAGGATTCCTGTGACGATGGATGATATAAATTCCATTCTTGCACAGGTCTACAAAGAACCCGATGGGAAGATCAGGTCGCTGGCATCTCTGAATGTAGGAAACGTGAAGGGTCCTTTCATGTATGAGGGTACACGGAAGGGCGACTTGAATGACTGGTGCCCTCACCAGCATCGCCGTGACTTAAGAGGCCTGTATGTAATGGGCTCCCTGATCAATCACTATGATCTAAAAGATCACAACAGCATGGATGTGTATGTGGGCGAAGACGGATCGGGATACTTGAAACACTACCTTATGGATTTCGGATCGACATTTGGTTCTGACGGCAGCGACGCTAAGATCCAGAGTAAAGGATACGCAAACACGTTCGACATGAGAGATGTCGGTGCTTCGATTTTTGCGCTTGGACTAAAAACATGGGCGTGGCAGGATATCGGGATGTCTGGGTATCCCTCAGTGGGACGTTTTGAATCTGAGATCTTTCAACCCAATAAATTTGATGTGATTCAACCCAACACCGCGTTTGAACAAATGACATATCAAGATGCGTATTGGGGCGCCAAGATTGTTATGGCTTTCTCTGACGAGGATC
>SMXK01000162.1 GCA_004356265.1 Bacteroidota bacterium | reverse complement strand
CTGATATCAAGTGAAGATAATTTCATGGCAAACGCCCACTATAAAGATGATTTGCGGAGCAGAGTGGTTTAGCGGACCGTCATCGTAGACGGACTCCTACAGACACTACTATCGGCTGAAATCAGAGGTACATGAGCGAAATCCTTACTTTTTCAGTGAAGATATTTCTCACGAATAGGTACGTGATCCGAAAATTGCGCTTCCGACACGCACATGAGTAGCGCCCGCAGAAATCGCCAACTCGAAATCCTGGCTCATCCCCATTGAGATTATCGCTTCGGGAATAATATCTCTATGGTTTTCGGCCAGCTCTCTTAACACATTAAATTCATCCACGACCGATTGTTCATCTTCTGAGGGCCTGGCCATCCCCATGTATCCCAAGAGCCTGATATATTCGAACGAGTGAAGAAGTTCGACATGCGAATCTACATCCGCTAACGGCACTCCGTATTTGGAGTCTTCTGTTGAAATATTTACCTGCATGAGGCAATCAACAGGATCGCCTGTCACCGCTGCCCGCTTGTTAATTTCTCGGGCGAGCCGTTCACTGTCAAGCCCGTGGAAAAGATGAGTGGCGCCGAGGACGTGCCGCACTTTGTTTCTCTGAAGGTGACCAATCAGGTGCCACCGAATATCTTCGTATCCACCCAGATCGTCCAGGTGAGCTTTTTTTTGCAGCATTTCCTGAACTTTATTTTCACCGAAGTCCCGATGACCTAACGCGTGCAGGTCCTGCACTATGTCGACAGGAAAGGTCTTTGACACTGCAATTAGCGTCACGTCTCCGGGATCCCGGTTTGCCCGGTGACACGCTGACTGAATTCGCATGACGGTAGCCGCATATCGATTTCGTAACTCACTTTTTGCTGAGTCTGGCATCTTAATGATTTGGTCGTAACAGGAACCAGGGCCTGTTAACACTTACTGAAAGCATCTTGCCGTAGGCAATTATTGCCCGGCAAGGCAGAGTCCACGTAACGTAGCACCGTTACGGGAGTGGATGATAACGACGCTGGGCGACAAATTGCCCCGGCCCCATGGGTATCGAGAGAAATCGGGTCACTCTGCGTTGTTTGTCGTTCATATGATTCTACCATATTTCTCTCCTCACGCCTGGATTGACCCGATTTCGCGACAATACAGGACGGCTTCAGTAAGTGTTAACAGGCCTTAAGCTTCGGTTCGAAGCACCTCAAGTGGCGATCTCTCGTAAATCCCCCTCGAATTAATCAATCCGACTACCATCGTAATCAGAATTTCTAAACCGATCAGCACTCCCAGGCCTTGCATCGGTAAGACGAATTCAACCTCAAACAAGAATTCTGCGAGTACCCACCCTGCCCCTATCGCGAGGACCAGTCCCGTGGCAGCCGCCAAGATCCCGAGCACCATATATTCGGTCAACATTATTTTGATGACTGTGGACCGTGACGCCCCCAGTGTTTTCAAAAGTACGCTCTCTTCCAATCTCTGAAATCGGCTGATCATAACCGCCGCAGATAAAACAAACAGTCCAGTGACTATACTAAAAAGAGCCATAAACTGAATCACAAAGGCTATTCGAGAGAAAATCGCATCAAACACAGACATTACGAGAGATATATCAATCGACGAAATATTGGGAAACGCACGCGCCATACTCGCCTGCAGCCGCCCGGCCACCTTTGCGTCAGGCGTTCGGGTTAACACCACATTGAACTGAGGAGCTTCTTCGAGAACGCCCTTCGGAAATACAAAAAAGAAATTCGTCTGCATCCGTTGCCAGTCGACTGTTCTTACGCTCGAAATTCGCGTGTCGATTGCCACGCCCTGGACATCGAACGTGACCGTGTCCCCCAACGAAATTCTCAGCGATTGAGCGACGTCTTGTTCTACAGAGACAGGTATTAAGCCGATAGTCTCTATATCCACGGACTCAACCAGTTCACCTTCCACAAGTACCTCAGAATCGATTAATTTTGATCGGTACGTTGACCGGTACTCCCGACGGTGAGCCCACGTCAAGCGCCTGGTCGTATCTGCCCTCATGGATGCGATCGTTTCTCCGTTGATGCCGGTTATCCTCATCGTAATGATCGGCACATTGTCGATTACCGGAACACCATTTTCCTCGAGTAAATCCGCAACTCCGGCAACCTGGTCCGGCTGAATGTCAAAAAAGACAAGATTTGGGCGATCCCCCTCCGTTGCCAGGTTGATTTGCTGCAGCAACGCATGCTGCGCGAGTAACATCGTTGCGATCAGAAATGTACCCAGACCGAGGGCCAGAGTCATCACCAGGGTTTGATTATTGGGCCGATACAAATTGGCGATGCCTTGCCGCCATACATACGGTAATTTCTTCGGCGTGTGTGCCCGCAATATTCGGATCATCAGCTGAGCAACGCCCCAAAGAATCGAGAACACGATAAACAGGCCAGCCGAATACGACAATCCAACTAGAACCCGCGGAGCCTGCAGAATTGCAAATGTTGTTATCCCGACAACAATCATAGCAATGGTTGCCCACCACATCCAGTTTCGCGGAGTTTTTGCATCGACTCCAAGCTCGCTTCTGAAGGCGATGAGTGGGGACACATTTATAACGGTTAACAGTGGCAACAAGGCAAATAGAATGGTCACACCCATTCCAATACCTGAACTCATCCAGATGGCGCCCCACGAAATCGACACGACAACGTCCACCGGTAAAAAGTCAGCAAGAACGATGGGAATCAACGCCTGAATACCCAGTCCGACAAGCGATCCAAGAATTACACCAACAAGACCCATTGCGATGGCCTGCATAAGGTAGACCCGAAATGTATCCCAGGTTTTAGCACCGAAACATCGTAGTAGAGCGATGGTCTGGATTCGTTGACGGATGTATACATGGATCGAACTGGCCACCCCCAGGCTTCCGAGCAGCAGCGCCATAAAACCGGCAAGACTCAAAAAACGATACAGATTGCTCAAAGAGCGATCCCATCCTTCCTGCTCTTCTTTTATTGTGTCAGTCCGGATGTCATTCGCCCGTAATACCGTTTTGAGCTCCTCTACCAGTGCATCCGCGTCTCTGCCATCTTCAAACTTGAAATAGACTTCATAATCAGCCCGGGATCCGCGCGCGAGAAGAGTCCTGTCAATTTCGGACAACGGCACGTAGATCCGAGGGCTGAACAACATGATCGCGGCTGTCTCGCGGGGCGTTTGCACCAACTTTCCGGCAATACGGTATGAGACGGTTCCAATGCGTATAGAGTCACCCACATTTGCATTAAACTGCTGCAGAAGTGTCGCATCAACGAGTGCGTTTCGCCCGGTCAGGTATTCCGAGGCGGCCTCCGGAGGATCGGTTTCTATTTCACCATAAAAAGGAAATCCGCGCTCGTGGCCTCGGATCGTTGAGAGCCGGACATCGCCAGTCAACGGGAAATAAGCCATCGAAGAGAACGACGTGCGCCTGCTTTGCTCTCCACCAAGAGAGTCTATGAGGGCCTCGATAACATCGTTAAAAGGAGCCCGCCCCTCAAAACTCAAATCCGCACCTAAAAGTGTTGCCGCCTCAGCATCAATGGCCTGCTTCAGGTTATCCCCGAATGAATTTATTGATACCAGGGCGGCCACTCCCAACACCATCGACGAGATGTACATTAACATCCTGCGGCGGCTGCCACGACTATCTCGCCACGCGAATTTGAGAGTCCAGGTGTTCATCGCCTCAACCCGTTGGTGGGAGTAACTCGGAAACGATTCCTTGACCGGGGCCGGCAGTGTTCGAGGCCTCGCTTACTACTGCGCCCATTTTCAGTCGGAAAACTCGTCCTGTTCTACGCGCCAAGTCCAGGTCGTGTGTTACCAGGACCAGAGTCGTTCCCGATGTCGAATTCAGATCGAAGAGAAGATCTTCAATGGCGCTCCCGGTGTCATCATCCAAGTTGCCCGTGGGTTCATCAGCGAAAAGTATATCGGGTTTGTTAATGAACGCCCGGGCAATCCCGACGCGCTGCTGTTCCCCACCTGAAAGCTGAGCCGGATAGTGATGCGTTCGGTCCGCGAGCCCAACGGCCTCAAGCATACCAAATGCCTCAGCGCGCACGTCAGTCCGGCCTCTCAACTCAGCTGGAACCATTACGTTTTCGAGAGCCGTCAACGTTGGGATCAAACGAAATGTCTGGAAGATGAATCCAACGTGTTTGTTTCGGACGGCGGCACGCTCATCCTCGGTTAATCCATTCAGTTCATGCCCGCAAAGCGTTACGGTCCCGGCTGTTGCATTATCTAAGCCGGCACAGAGACCTAACAGCGTTGTTTTCCCGCTTCCGGAAGGGCCCACGATGGCACACGTGTCTCCAGCCATCAATTCTAGTGAGACTGAATCCAGGACCGTTATCTCACGATCCCCGCTGGGGAATATTTTCGTCAGATTACTGACAGAGAGTACTAAAGACATGGGCTGTATTACCGGAACACTCCGACTGCGACGCCTGTTCGTGGAGCCTCACAGACTATGGATTGTTGACTATCAGATCGTTTTTGAAATCGAACCTGCTATACCCCTTACTCGTCGTAGGGGTCCTTACGTTCGGCGCATGTTCCGGCGAATCCCGGGATCCTGCGGCCGTCCAGCCGCCAGTATCTGATCAGGAAAATCGGAGCGGAGCGGAGCTGTCCGGAAACGAGCGCTCTCAAACCGCCAACGAATCAACTCTGCGGATCCTGTTTCTGGGTGACAGTATTACAGCAGGTCTGGGCGTAGAAACCGAACAATCCTTCCCTGCTCTGTTGCAAACCCGAATTGATTCCATGGATTACCCCGCGCACGCTGTTAACGCGGGGCTCAGTGGCGAGACTACCTCGGGTGGATTATCTCGTCTATCGTGGCTGCTTCGTGAACCTGTTGATATTCTCTTCCTGGAACTGGGCGGCAACGATGGACTTCGCGGCATCAATCTCGACGTGACAACTGAAAATTTATCCCGAATTATTGAGGCTACGCGTGAGAGATATCCCGGCGTTCCTGTCATCCTTGCCGGGATGCAAATCCCGCCTAACCTGGGTCATGAATACACGGCTGCATTCAAACGGATATATTCCGACGTTGCTGAGAAACACGGAGCGGTGTTCGTCCCATTCGCTCCTGATGGCCTGGGAGATATGAAAGAATTACTTCTTCCGGATGGAATTCATCCGAACATAGCAGGGCACCAAGCACTTGCAGATCTGATCTGGAAAAGCCTCGAACCGATAATTATCAGCAGGTTAGCCGGTGCGCCTGCAGGAAGATAGGCCCGTCAGAGTTGCTTGATTTCGGCAACAACCTCTGAGATACTGTCCTTAGCATCACCAAACAGCATCTTATTGTTCGGATTATAAAACAGTTCATTCTGAATACCCGCGTAACCGGGTCGCATACTTCTCTTGAGAACAATGGAGATAGATGCCTGATCAACATTCAAAATCGGCATTCCGTAGATCGGGCTGGCTTTATCGTGACGAGCCGCCGGGTTTACGACATCATTCGCCCCGATAACCAGTGCCACATCACAGGATTCGAATTCGCCGTTGATTTCGTCCATTTCAAATAACTTGTCATAGGAGACATTTGCTTCGGCCAGAAGAACATTCATGTGTCCGGGCATTCTTCCTGCAACCGGGTGTATCGCAAATTTGACTTCGATTCCGCGGGACTCCAATTCGTCTGCCAGCTCCCTGACTGCATGTTGTGCCTGCGCAACAGCCATCCCATAACCCGGTACGATGATGACTTTTTCGGCGTATGACAATAAAATTGCAGTATCGTCGGGAGTTGTTGTCGTAATAGATTTTCCCTCCAAACTGAATCCAGATGATTCCGCATCGTCCGAATCTCCACCGAACCCGCCCAGAAGCACGTTCAGCAATGACCTGTTCATCGCTACACACATGATATTGGTCAGAATCAATCCAGACGCGCCTACAAGCGCCCCACTTACAATCAACGCGTCGTTGTCGAGCACGAATCCGGTCGCCGCAGCCGCGAGTCCCGAATAGGAATTCAACAGAGCGACCACAACAGGCATGTCAGCACCGCCAATCGGTATAACAAGTAGAATCCCGAGAATAAATGCTGCGCCAGCCACTGCGTATGCACCAAACACAACGGGGTCGCTTATCGCTGGAAAAGCCGCTGCCCCCGACACCATATAGACCCCCCCGGCGATCGCAGCACTCGCTACCAGGATCGTCAACAATCTCATTCCCGGGAATGAAATCGGGTTGCCGCTTATTTTCCCGGATAGTTTCCCGAACGCCACAAAACTGCCGGTAAACGTTACCATGCCGATCAGAATACTGAGCGCTACCGTCACCGCCGGCGTGACACCGAACGGTTCGCCCGTACTTCCCTCTCCGGTAGTCATGATTACCGCAATTTCCGCCCCTGCAACACCCATCGAAGCCAGTCCTCCAAAGCCATTAAACGCGGCCACCAACTCGGGCATGCTCGTCATTTTAACACGTTTGGCGAGTACCATTCCCGCCAGGCCACCGATAGCCAGGCCGGCTATCATTTCAGCCGGCGTTAGTATTTGATCCTGAAAAAGCGTTGCTACCACGGCCACCAACATACCAATGGCTGCCAACCGATTACCATGCCTTGCTGTGCCTGGAGATTGGAGATTTTTTAGCCCGGATATGAATAAGACCGCAGCTACGAGGTAGGCGATCTTGATGAGACTGTCAATTAACATCCGCTTTTGGAGTTCGGTATTTTAAATCAGGAGGTTTTCGAAGAAATCAGTAGAAATCAGCTTTTTTTCTTAAACATCTCTAGCATCCGGTCGGTAACCATGAATCCTCCGACCACGTTTATTGTCGCAAAAATCAGAGCACCAAAACCGATCCACTTGGCCCACACATCTCCGACCATTCCGGCCAGGGCGAGAGCACCAACAATCGTGATGCCACTAATTGCGTTCGACCCGGACATCAGCGGCGTGTGCATGGTTGCCGGGACCTTGCTGATAACTTCCCGACCCACGAAAGAGGCGAGAACAAAAACAATAATATTCTCCAGAAGCATGTTGGTGTACCGTTGGATCGTTTAGAATCAGGCGAGTAGAGATTTAATACGCTCGTGTACTACCGTTCCGTTGTGCGAGACGCACGCGCCATTGAACACTTCGTCTTCGAAGTCCGGGGTAAAGCCGGCTTCGTCGGTGAAGTCTTCCAATATTG
>SMXK01000161.1 GCA_004356265.1 Bacteroidota bacterium | reverse complement strand
GTTTTCCCATAGCGTCGGATAGTCCGCCCAGTCTTCCCTGAATGGCGCAGGTTCGGATTCGCCTACGAAGGCGGGGTCAGCCAGATACTCGTCGACCGTGGCCATCCTGAAAATGCCACGTTTTTCAACTTCCAGTCCTTCCTCGGGAAGAGCACCGTGGTCCTGAGTGGTAGCAATCATATAGTCGCCACCACTTTTAGAGACTGAAACACCTGTAATCACGCTTGCACTCGTCGTGATTCGAAGCGGCGCCACATTAACGCCAACACCGTTCGCAAGAGCGCCCGAACCATACACGTCCGTGTAATGATCAAGATCGAAAAATATCGCTTCCCGTTGATCGCGGGTAGAGGAAATTTCCCGACCGTATCCAAGAGACACGCCTATAGAGCCGTCTGCGGTGCCCGGTTGAATCCAGACCGGTAAGTCGATAGATCGGCCACCTACACTGAGCGTGATGCGGTCGGAATAGTTGGTTCCAGACCGTAAACCCATCGATACGCCGAGTTCCTCAGCCGTAGCCGGACTCATTGTTGCAACGTTGTCCCACACCACTTTAGTGGTTGGATCTGGCAATTCTTGCATCCACGCATTGTTGGAATAAGAACCATCCAATACTTTGGGATCGAGCCGCACGACAACCTCGTACCCCGATCCTGCCCCGGATACTGACGAGGGGATTCCCGAAGTCTTGAATGACACCGATGACTTGTCGTACCCTGTTCCGTCCAGATAGCCGTCGTGCAGAACACGCCGCCATCCTTTTTCAAAATCACCCGAAATAATATTGCCCCAGGTCTCCCGGACGAGATCATAACCAGAATCACCCGCTCTTCCCGCGAGCAGTCCCAGGAGTTCGACATCCGACTTGGCGTCGTCGTATAACGGCGCGATGAGCGGCTGCACGATCGACATCGTTCCGTCAAAGCTGCGCCCGTCTCCCCACGCTTCAAGAAAATGAGTGGCAGGTACGTGCCACGCACATGCTCTCGCCGTTTCATCAACGTGCAAACCCACATGCATCGTAAAGGGAACCGCAGCGATTGCTGAGGCCATGTCTACATCGGCAGGCGTATCAAAAATGGGGTTACAATTAAGAATGAACAACGCGTCCAAATTACCGGAAGAGGCCTGCTGCGCCAGCGACGCCAGATCCGTGGAATCTGTCGAATCGCCTGTGTTCAGATAGTTTACAGTATTACCAACTGCACCAATGGCATTGTTTATAGCAGCAACAATCGAGTGAACTTCAGCACTCTGCCCTTCACCGGCCACAACGAGTCCGTTACTTCCCGCCTGTTCAAGGTCCCGCGCCAGTTCCGTCACGAACGAATCGGAGGTAAATGCTGAACCGCCGCTTACCGAAACCCCGATCGCGGACGCAAGGGCGGCCGCCAGAGCAGGAATATCTGAAGATTTGAGGCGTTTTCTGTTGTCGGCCATCCCACCGGTAATGGTGTACTGGCTCTCAACCACATACAGTCGACTCATTCTGCCATTGTCTTCTATCCTGCGACCGGCAGAAAAATCACGTGTGTTCGAGATGTTGTCCGGGCTCGTGGGAGACAAAAAGTCAGCGTCAAGGCTCACAATCACCGATGCGCGATCAAAATGATGTTGCGCCGTTACAGATGAATCATATACAGCATTCAATCCTTTACTCGGCCCGTTCTGTAACGCGGAAGAGTAATCGACCCAACGAAGTTCATTAAATCGATTGCTTACGTCTGATCGTAATTTCGCTATCGTCATCGACGATGAAGGTGCTGCAATCACGCCAATCCGGGCATTTGAAGTGAGGGCGCTGAGCGCCTCCATCACTGTCACCCACGTCACTTTAACGTCACCTCTTAAAATGCGCTGAGAGCGATCAGGGTCATACAAGCCCAAAAGGGCGGCTTGTTCGAACACTGTGCTGGCACCCTGTACATGAGGATGCTCCGGGTTGCCTTCAATTTTTGTAGGGCGTCCGTCTGAACTCTCGACCAACAATGGCCTCAGGTGTCCCCGAAAGGGCATCGCCGTTGCATAATTCATCGGCACACCCGGAATCATGTCTTCAGGCGGCCTCACAAATGGCAGAATATTTTCTTCCGGTCGACGGCAGGCACTCAGACCGGCAAGCGCCATCGACGCACCCATAATCTGGAGGAACTGGCGGCGGGTCGCACCGCTCGGTCCGTCACTGGCTCCTGGAAGCAACTCTTCAGCCGCGAGTTTCCGGAATTCATCCGTGTTATTTAGATCACTGAAGCTCCTCCAGAACTTCTCGCCTTGAGGCTCCAGCTCTTTGGTATCAGATGTTATAAGTGGAAGTTCTATCATTTGAATTCGGACTTATCCGGGTGGACCGAGACGCTCAAGAAGTCTTGAACCGGACTGTGGGGATTTCTATTTAGACTTCTATCGAATTTCTGCTTCTACCTAATAATGACAAGCTGAACAATTCGTGGGCGGCTTAATACTCTCCCGTCTGATTCGCTCCAAATTTCGTTGGAGAAAATCGGTCGGTTGGGTATAACCCATTGTCGTTACTTCTGAATCAGGCCGTAAATATTTCTCCGGCTCCCGGTGACAGTCAATACACCAACCCATAGCCAGAGACTTCGACTGCGTCAAAACTTCCATCCGGTCAACGCGACCATGACATGTTTCGCAGCCAATACCGTTGTTCGTATGAATCGCATGGCTGAACTGTGCATAATCGGGAAGATGATGAACCTTCAGCCACTTCACAGACTCTCCCGAGTCAAAACTGGTCCGAAGCGGCAATAATTTTTCAGAATCCTTCTTTATCTGACTGTGGCAATTCATGCAGGTCTGCGTTGAAGGCACGTTCGAATGCGAAGCGACTTTTACATTTGTGTGGCAATATTGACAGTCCAGTCCCAGTTCACCGTTATGAAACCGGTGACTGAATTCAATTGGCTGCTCGGGGGAGTATCCAACGTCTGTAAATTCCGGGGAGAAATAGTACCAGATGAAAAGAACCACAAAAACGCCGCCGCCCAGGCCAGCGATTAGGGATATGGTCGGCACTAAGTTTGCCTTCCTGGGAAAAATCTGCGCCATTCAGCCGCGATGATTGGATGAGTTGAACCCGGGTAAATCTGAATTCGTCAACTTACCTAATAATCTGATTCAGTGCTTCATTTCTGAAATTGAATTTCCGTCAAAAATGCTACGAGGATTCAGCGAGTATGAGATCCCAGGACAGGTCTCTGGACGGGTCTCCGGACAGATCCCGGCCTGCTCACGGAGCGTTTGAATCAGAATACTTCGTGTAGTCGGCCGTACCGGACGTGAGTTTAAGAAACCTTCCCAAGATTAGAATTGCAGCGGTGGCCAGTCCTGTAACCAGGCCCCACCACAGTCCTTTTTCGCCCATTTCCAAGGGAAATGCAAGCACATACGCCGTTGTCAATCCGACGGGCCAATAGGAGAACAGTGCCAGCAACATTGGCACGCGGGTATCTTTCAGCCCTCGTAATGCACCCATCGCCGAGACCTGTATGCCATCAAATACCTGGAATACGGCTGCGATACCCAATAAACCTACAGCTATTTCTATCACAGGCCCGTTAGCGGCAGAATCCAGATCCAGGTATAACGAGATCACGGCACGGGGCGCCAACCAGAATAACATGGCTGCCATGAACATGAACGCAAAGGAAAGGATGAGACCGGCCATGCCCGCCCGGTATACACCTTTGGAATCAGCCGCACCAACGGCATGCCCTACGCGGACGGTTGAGGCCATTCCTATACCCAGTGGAATCATAAATGTGAATGAGGCGCATTGGATTGCGACCTGATGAGCCGCCAGTTGTTCAGACCCTATCCAGCCCATCATCATGACCGCAATCATGAACAAACTCATTTCGATTCCCATCGAAACGCCAATCGGCGATCCGATTTTTAGAAGGCGCAAGAAATATCGCGGGTCCGGTCGACCCAGTCGAGAAAAAATGTGATATGTTGCGAAATCCTTTTTAAGTGCCACATATAAGATAACAAGAATAAAATTTGTCCAGAGCGCAATTGTACTGGCCCAACCCGTTCCCGCCAGCCCTAATTCCGGAAATCCCCAGTTCCCATACATAAGTGCATAATTAGAGGCTATGTTAACCAGCACCCCAAAAAGAGCAATCCAGGTAATCGCACGCGGGCGGAAAACAGCCTCGCTGAAACTGCGCAGCGCCGTAAATCCAATGAATGGAAAAATTCCCCAGAATATGGCCTGTAAATATGAAACGGTTTTCGCGATTGTAACCGGATCCTGATCCAACAGATACAGGAACGGTTCCGCAAACCACACAAAAAGTGATGCCGGTATCGTAAGGGCCGCCGACATCCAAAGTCCTTGTCGTACACTGCGCCCGATCGGATCGCCATCACCGGCGCCATACGCCTGCGCCACCATCGGCCCCACAGCCATTATGACGCCCATACAGAAAATAGTCGCCGTAAAAAACATCGTGCTTCCCAGAGCAACCCCCGCCAGTTCTGCAGGACCCAGCCTTCCCACCATCACGGTATCCACGAAACCCATAGAAATGTGAGCCACCTGAGTAAGAACGACCGGCGCCGCCAGAATCAGTGTAGCTCGAATTTCTTTTTTATACGCTCTCAGGACCTTGTTCATGGGGACGTAGAATACGAACTCCAGAGACCCCTGAATAAGATCATGGTGAGAATACAGGATGCATATTCTGCCCGTCGTATCTTTCAGACCGATGTCCGAACACGACTCACATATATCTGATCCGACCGACGAGCTACTGCCCGGAAGCCAGTCGGTTATCACGCCGGACGTCTCTGTCATTATCGTCAATTATAATGTCAGGGAATTTCTAATTCAGACCCTTCAGAGTGTCCGAGATGCGGCCACCAGACTCAACGTCGAAATAATTGTTGTTGACAACAACTCGGTTGATGACTCGGTGGAAGAGGTTCGGAATCAGTTTCCCGAAGTGATTTTGATCGCCAATGACGAAAACATCGGATTTGGTCGTGCGAACAACGTGGGCATCAGGCAGGCCGCAGGTCGGTACCTGCTTATTTTGAATCCGGATACGATAATCAGGGAGGATACCCTCGAAGTACTCGTGTCCTTCATGGATGAACACGCTGATGCCGGGGCTGCCGGATGCCGCATAATCAACCCGGATGGAAGCTTCGCACGCGAATCTCGCCGGTCCTTTCCAACGGCTGAAGTGGCTTTTTACCGGATGTCCGGGCTCAGCAGACTTTTCCCGAAGTCCAAAAAATTTGGCCGCTACAACCTGAGTTATCTGCCGGAAGATGAGGTAGCTGAAATCGATGCTCTGAGCGGATCGTGCATGATGGTCAGACGCGAAGCCTTGATCAATTCCGAACCAGGTCGTTCAAATTCGAATGGGCGGATCGCTGCCGGCCTTTTTGATGAGGCCTTTTTTATGTACGGCGAAGACCTGGATCTGTGTTTTCGAATGCAGAAGAGTGGGTGGAAAATCTTTTACGTTCCCTACACTGAAATCATTCATTACAAGGGAGAATCCACAAAAAAGGGAGATCTGCAGTACGTTCGCCACTTTTATGGCGCGATGTTATTGTTCATCGAAAAACATTTTGATTCTGACAAATCAAAATTTGTTAAATCGTTATTGCGCGCCGGAATAATGATTCGAGCCGGCCTTGGTTATTGTTCTCATCACGCTCGGCGCGCCTCCCCTGTCGGGCTGGATTTTCTGATCGTGTACGGAACAGTAACTCTGCTGGCCATTGCACGATTTGCGGCAATCGGTCGGTCTATTTTACCTTTGTTTTATGTATCTGTCGCCCTCAGTTATGCGCTCTCCACAATAGTGGCCATCGCCTTTCTGGGTGGATACAAACGATCTTCGGATTATCCAGTTAAGGCCGCACTTTTGGGTATAACGGCCGGATGTTTGGTCGCTGCATCCGCTGCGTTTTTTATTCCAGCAACGGCGTTCTCCAGAATAGTTGTGGCTACAAGCCTGCCATTGTGCGCACTGTTTCTGACCGCGTGGCGATTCACCTGGAAGTCCAGACACCAGGGACCGCACACGGCCGTCCTGGTTGGTGATTCAGATGAAGCTCGTCGGCTCGGACGACTGCTGGATGCTCATCCGACTCCCCCATTTATACTCACTGGATATATGGCGTACGACCCAGGAAACGAGGCTGATGAAGTCGATCCGGCGGCCGGGCCGGCTCGATTAGGAAGCATGACTCAGCTTCGGGATCTGGTTCGAATAAAGAAAATCCGGGAAATTATTTTCGCAGCAAAAGATGTTGCCAACCAAGATATTATCAGCACGATACGAGGTCTTCATGGCCTTGACGTGCAGTTCAGGATGTTACACGAGGGGAGCGAACACGTTATCGGGAAATCTGATATCTCCCCGATTTCGCTGGCGTCTCTTTTGGCTCAGCTTCCCGAAGTGATGGAAATTCGAAGCCATTTTCGGAGGAGACTATTCGAAATTCCTGCAGCTCTGGTAGGAATGATCATATGGCCTTTTGTTCAACTGATTTCTGTTATATCTCCCC
>SMXK01000160.1 GCA_004356265.1 Bacteroidota bacterium | reverse complement strand
CTTCGAACCACTCCGAACGTATACCATGGGTAAATCCAGATAATGCGCCAACCATGCCGCGTGCGGTATTCCAGCAGTTGCGGTACCGGCGATTACATCGCACGCCAGGAGGTTCTCACTGATTATCTGCGCGAATCCCTTCGTCGAGAATTGTCGAATTACCGGGTATCCCATAATCAATCTATTGTCGCAATACACGGGCGACCGAAGGCCCGATGCCCAGGTGTACGGGCTTCTCGGAGACAGGCTTACGGCCCCGATTTCAAGCAATTCTCCGGCGATTCTGCGAGACATCTCGTTACGCTCCGCTTCCATCTTCCCTCTTGTTGTACTCGCTGAAATAGTGAAGTCCAGTTCCCACAGTAATCATCGTTACCAGAACCAATAACCAGTACATGAATGAGGCAGCCAGGAAACCAATAAAGACCTCACCGAATTGACCCGGGATTTGGGCAGCAGCGATAAATGTTAACATCATTATGAGCCACGTCAGCTGTACGGTTGTTTTAAACTTGGCGGTGTTTGATGTTCGCAAATCCGCGCCTGTTCGGCGCGCCCAGGATCGCAGGCCGGTCACCGAGATATCTCTGAGAGCGATAAGGGCGATGGCCCAGATCGGAACCTGTTCCGGTATGATGAAGATCAGCGCAATGAAGGTGCCCAGAACGAGGACCTTGTCTGCCAAAGGATCCAAATACTTTCCGAAACTCGTCCCAACGCCGTATTTGCGGGCCAACTGACCATCGTAATAGTCAGAGATCGCGCCGAGAACGAATAATACGAGCGCCCAGACACTTGTCGTGAGCGTGTTTTGAAGGAGCAAATAAAGGAGAAGTGGTGTAACCGCAATTCGAGCGATCGACAACACATTGGGGACATGCTTCATGACGCGGGGAAAGATCAGGTCAGCAATATACACACCTCTGGTTTGCAGACGACTTTGGAAATCGGAATTCTACTGGCGGAAAACGACGAATTCGACCCGGTTCACCGGATGTGCTGTCATTATGTCGTGAAAATTAAATCGGCATTGTTCTTGATACCTGTGATTACTGACACCCGACTCTCTGTCGGTCTGACAAAATGAACCAGAAGAACTGCTTAAATGAGTAAGATTATTGGAATTGACCTGGGAACTACCAATAGCGTTGTTGCTGTGATGGAAGGTGGCGAGCCGGTTGTCATTACGAATACAGAAGGTGCCCGTACGTCTCCTTCAATTGTTGCCTTTAAAAAAGACGGCGAACGCCTCGTTGGTGCACCTGCTAAACGGCAGGCCATTACAAATCCAACAAACACGATTTTCTCGATCAAGCGATTCATGGGAAGAAAATTTGACGAGGTAGAATCCGAGTTAAAAACGGTACCCTATGACGTTGTGAAAGGCGATAATAATACGGCCCGGGTTAAGATTCAGGACCGTGTATACACGCCCCAGGAAGTGTCTGCCATGACACTCCAGAGATTGAAACAGACCGCGGAAGATTATCTTGGCGAAAAGGTGACCGAGGCTGTTATCACAGTCCCTGCTTACTTCAACGATGCACAGCGGAAAGCAACTAAAGAGGCTGGCGAAATTGCCGGGCTGAAAGTGCAACGAATTATCAACGAGCCGACAGCTGCTGCTCTGGCGTACGGCATGGATAAGAAAGATCACGATGAAACCATTGCCGTTTTTGACCTCGGCGGTGGGACATACGATATTTCGATTCTTGAGCTGGGCGATGGAGTCTTCGAAGTCAAAGCCACGAATGGTGATACCCACCTTGGCGGCGACGATTTTGACCAGAGGATTATCGATTATATCGCTGACGAGTTTCAGAAGACCGAAGGCGTCGACCTTCGCAAAGACGCGATGGCCCTTCAGCGGCTGAAAGAAGCAGCTGAAAAAGCAAAAGTTGAACTATCAAGTTCAACGCAAACGGCCATCAACTTGCCGTTTATCACGGCAACGCAGGACGGACCGAAACACCTTACGCTTGATCTGACAAGAGCCAAGTTTGAACAGCTTGTAGACGATCTCATCACACGGACATTGGGTCCGATGGAAAAAGCGTTGAAGGCTGCGGGTCTTTCGAAAGACCAGATCGACGAAGTAATTCTCGTCGGTGGCTCATCGCGAATTCCCAAAATCCAGGCAGTTGTGGAGGAGTTCTTTGGTAAAAAACCGAATAAGTCCGTTAATCCTGACGAAGTGGTCGCAATCGGCGCCGCAATTCAGGGTGGCGTTCTGTCTGGCGATGTGTCTGACGTATTGTTGCTTGACGTGACTCCTCTGAATTTAGGTATCGAAACGCTGGGCGGTGTCATGACGATGCTCATCGATGCCAACACGACAATTCCGACGAGAAAGAGTGAAACGTTTTCCACGGCATCGGATAATCAGCCATCTGTCGAAATTCACGTACTTCAGGGTGACCGGTCGATGGCGGGTGATAATCGCACTATCGGACGTTTCCATCTGGACGGCATCCCTCCCGCACCTCGCGGCATGCCGCAAGTTGAAGTTTCGTTTGATATGGACGCCGACGGAATTATTCACGTGTCTGCTAAAGACAAAGCAACTGGCAAGGAACAATCAATTCGCATCGAAGCATCGAGTGGACTCTCGGAATCTGAAATCGAAAAAATGCGCAACGATGCGAAGGCCCACGCGGACGAGGATTCTAAAAAACGTGACGACGTCACGAAGGTGAATGCTGCCGATTCGTTGATCTTCACGTCTGAGAAAAATCTGTCCGAATACGGAGAAAAACTGCCAGACGATAAAAAAGCAAAAATAGAGGCTGCACTTGAACGCCTTCAAGGCGCTCACAAAGAGCTGAACATGGAAGAAATGGAATCTGCCACGCAGCAGCTTAATGAAGCGTGGAATGATGCCAGCCAGGACATGTATAATGCTCAGCAAGAAGCAACCGAGTCGTCAGAAGATGGTGGTTCGTCGGAAGCTGAGGACCAAGATGACGCGGAAGAAGTTACGGATGTGGACTACGAAGTTGTTGAAGATGACGCCGTAGAAGACGAGAGCAAATCGTAATCAATTCTGAACCAATTGGTAAAGGCCCCGTCGACGATCGTCGACGGGGCCTTTTTTGTATCCGACGATCTTTCGTTATGTAGATCAACGTTGTTAGCCGTGTTAGTCCGTCTGGTCTTCCGAAGCCAACCTGGCAGCCAATACAAGAAGCTCTGGATTTACGCGTTCGCGAATATTCGGGTTCACATAGGAAAAGTCGATGACTCCGTCTGTACCTACGACAAAAGTAGCCGGAGTAGGCAGTATATGATGGGTATATCCGGAGTCTTCTTCAAGATCGATACCGGATTTCATGTAGCGGGCGATTGTATCGTCCGACAACCGATAAGCCAGGCCGAACGCACGCGTCAGTGACGCACTTGCATCCGAAAGAAGGGTGTATCGAACAGCCTCCAGGTCCAGATTCGAACGAAGAATTTCCGGCTTGTCCATGCTTACAAATAAGACGTCGTAACCCATCTCGATGAGCTCCATTTCAGCATGACGCATGGACGCCAGATGGCGATTGCAATACGGACAGAACCCGCCCCGATAGAATGTCAACACGATCGGCCGCTTCGCCGTCGCCGGGTCAAAAGAGTATTCCGAACCATCGGCGGTCTGCAGGACGAATGCCGGTGCCGTCATTCCGGGTAACAACGGTACGACTTCGTCCCCGGCGGCGGCAACTCGCTGATCGCGACTGACAAACGTAATTGTTGAATTATCCGTCGACCCAGACAGTGCGAAATCGGCGTATTCCTCAGAATCAGACTCTGAGCAGGCTGAAACCAACGTAATCACGATGGCAAGAAGTACAAGTGTACGGAGAGATGTCATTGAATATTAGTAATAGGAGAATAGCTGTAAACAGGTTCTTAGAAAACAAACTTCTCAATATGTTACGGCTGCCAGTTATTCGCTCGAATCCACCACCTCACACCCCGGAAATATGCCGTCGTTTGTTACTCACCTGGAGGGCGCGATTGACGGCGCCCGGCTTCCCGCACGTGTTGTTCATACGCTCCATGAGGGCCGCCCGATCTGGGTAAGGTATGACCTGGATGCCGTTCGCAGCGCCGTTTCACCGGCCGACCTGATTGGAAGGCGAAATGACATGTGGCGATACCGAGAGTTGTTACCCGTCGAGCACGAATCAGACATCATTTCGCTCGGCGAGGGCATGACGCCTCTCTTAAAATGCTCGGCGCTTGGAGCCCGGCTCGGTGTGGAGGACCTATGGATCAAGGATGAATCACAACTTCCAACGGGGTCTTTCAAGGCGCGTGGACTCGCGATGGCCGTAAATATGGCTTCTGCGTTCGGCATTAAACGCGTAGCTATTCCTACGGCGGGGAATGCCGGTGGAGCGCTCGCGGCTTACGCCGCTCGCGCCGGAATGGACGCATACATCTTTATGCCCGCGGATACACCCATAGTGAATCAATTTGAGTCGATCCAGTTTGGGGCCACCGTGATACGCGTCAATGGCCTCATCACTGATTGTGGTGCCATGGTAAAAGCCGGGCAAGAGGAGATGCAGTGGTTTGATGTCTCGACCTTAAAAGAACCCTATCGAATCGAGGGCAAAAAAACCATGGGACTCGAGCTCGCCGAGCAATTTGATTGGAATTTGCCAGACGTGATCGTGTATCCCACGGGTGGCGGTACCGGGCTGATTGGAATGTGGAAGGCATTTCACGAATTAAAAGAACTCGGCTGGTTGAAATCCGACCACATGCCACGAATGGTCGCGGTTCAATCAGACGGCTGCTGCCCGGTCGTTCGGGCGTTCGACGCCGGTGATAAATTCTGCACGTTTTTTGAGAACGCATCAACCATCGCAAAAGGGCTCCGCGTTCCGGCCGCCGTTGGCGATTTTATGATCCTGGACGCTGTGAGGTCCAGTGAGGGAACAGCTATCGCTGTAGACGAGACCATGTTACGCGCATGGATGACGTTGGGCGCTTCAACAACAGGGATCTCGACGGGCCCTGAAACCGCTGCCTGCATTGGTGCCGTAGAAATTTTGCGAGCAAAAAGATGGATCAATCATGGCGAACGAGTTCTGATCTTTAATTGCGGCGCCCTGCAGAAAAACGTTGAACTCTTCGATTCGGATCTACCCGTCTTTGAGCCCGGAGAACCCATCGATTGGAAAACCCTCGGAGCCTGATCCAGGAGTCCAAGCCCAATACAACCAAATAAAGGTTACTTCGAAAATAATAAATCGAACAAGATCACGACATCCCGGTGAACCCGAAGTTGTCCAAACATGACCGTGGGAGTTTCCATCCCGTAATCAGTCATTGTGAGAGGAAAAGAGCCTTTGTAATGCCAACCCCCGTCCTCGGTTGTTTTCGCAAACATGTCGATACTGACATCTTTCGTGGTGCCGGTCAGCGTAAATTTCCCGTGTGCCACCAGATTCAAGGAGTCGTTCGGCACAGCCGGTAATTCTACAGAGGTAAGCTCAAAAGTAATCGTCGGGTATTCGTCCGATTTCAATGAGCCCTGCATGATTCGGTCCATTATCAGACCGCGAGGAGCTTCAATTTCAGCCGCCGGAACAGAAATCGTGAGCGCATTGACAGACAACGCGTCCGTCACATCTCCAAGTGTCAATTCGCCTTCGATAACGGTTGAACTGACGTCCCAGTCAGACTCATTCGATCGCCCCGTAATAGTCAGAACGCTTTCAGGCGCGACCGACATCGTTGTTTGAGCAGCAGCCGTAGAAACGACGAATACTGGCAGTAAAATGGCCAGAAGGAATCTTGAACGTGTTAGCATAAGGCGTAGGCAAATTGAGACTGCGAATGTACAAGAATAACAGATCCAAAACATCGCTACAATATTTTAGCATTAGTTGGAATCAATCCATTATCTTTTCATCTCCGAAAAGCAGATAGCGGAGGTACCGAAAGCGCCTCGCATCTGACTTCGAAGACCTCGAAAATCCATCATCTTGTCTCAGCATCCATCCCGCCTTAGAATCATGAGTAAAACCCACCTTCCCAAAGACACATCAGCCTCCAGAAGGGACTTTCTGAAAAAAGGCGCACTTGCAGCCTCGGCGATTGTGACCGGTGTCGGAGCCGAGTCAGCCAGCGGCGTTACACGCACGCAATACATCGCTCCAATCCCTAAATCGAGTGTTCTGGGGGCAGCCGATCGACTACGTGTTGGATTTATTGGTGTTGGTGGACAAGGATTTAATGCCCATGTGCGGACTGTTTCGAACATGGATGGCAAAGGGAATACACATCACGAATTCGACTACAATGCTGTTGGTGTCGCGGCGTGTGATCTGTACACGGGGAACAGAGATCGGGCTGGTGCTCTTCTGGAAAACGCCCGTTCCTCGCGCGACCTTGGCGACTATAAAGTGGAGACGTACGAGGATCATCGTCGCATGATCGACCGGGATGACATCGACGTCATTTTCATTGGGACTGTCGACCATTGGCATGCACAAGTCGCCATCGATGCTTTGGAATCAGGGAAACATGTGTACTGCGAAAAACCAATGACCCGATACCTGCCCGAGGCTTTTGATGTCTATGATGCCGTCAAAAGAACCGGAATGAAATTTCAGGTCGGCTCCCAGTTCTGTACAGAAGGCAAGTGGCACGTGGCTCATGAAATGATCAAGGCTGGAAAAGTCGGTCCGCTCGTAACGCTCCAAAACTCGTACACCCGGAATTCCCCATCTGGCGAATGGAACTATTACGAGATGAAGAAAGATGTCACGCCAGACACTCTCGATTGGAATCACTGGCTTGGAAACGTACACGACCGTCCCGACTTCAACGTCGAACACTGGGCTCGGTGGAGAAAATTTCTTCCCTACTGCGCTGGCATACTGGGCGACCTTCTTGCCCACAGAATTCATCCGTTGATAATCGCCGCAGGCGCAACCGAATTCCCAAAACGTGTCGTGTGTCTTGGGAATCACAATATCACTATCGCTCAGCTAGGACCTGACGATCGTTCTGTAACGGATAACACGCAGCTGATAGCGGAATATCCGAGCGGCCATTCGATGGTTATCCTGGGCTCAACAGTAAACGAGCAGGGCTTGCCACAGGTCATTCGCGGGCAAGAAGCGACGATGTATTTTGGAGATGGAACGATTGAACTGCGTCCTGAAAGACCTTTTGCAGATCTCGTCGACCCGGAATTGATCGAGAACATTACACCAGGTCCATCCATTCCTGCTCACGTGGATAACCTCTTCTCGTCCATCAGAAACGATGTGGCACCTAATGGAAACATTGAGGTTGCCATTCGTGCTCAAACGATGATCTCGATGGCAGAAATGTCTGAGCGACTGGGTGAGATGGTGTATTTCGATGAGGAGACGCGCCAGATGTCTACGGGAAGTGGTCGGAAGCTCGATACGTTATCTTATGGATCGTTATCGCCGTCGTGACAGAAGCCGCCGTACTTGAAGCTGTCGCACTAAAAGCTGTCGAAAGATAGTTTTAAATACCGCACTGCAATGTGATTGTCGCCAACGGCAAGATATCTCCTGGCATGATTACGATAAGACTGGCCCGTCACATGATGGCGACCCGGTTCGAACTCGTCCTCTCGGACGCAGGGGATTTCGATACGGAATCTTCACTGCGCGCGGTTGGCGAAGAGGCGTTGAATGAAATCGCAGTTATCGAAAGTCGGCTGAGTTATTACAGTCCAACCAGCGAACTGTCCGGGTTGAACCGGGATGCCGGCACCGCAGACGTAAAACTTGCACCAGACGTGTTTGAACTTCTGGTATTGGCCCGTACCCTTTTCGAGCGAACGGAGGGTGCGTTTGATCCGACGGTCAGGCCACTTATGGAATGCTGGTCACTGGCGGGCGATTCGGACGGTCCGGGCGTTCTCCCGTCGACTGATCAAATAAATCGCGCGCTGACGATGACCGGAATGCACTCCGTTCAATTGGATGCCAAAAACAATACGGTCCGATTTACACGGGCTGGAATCAGCATTGATCTGGGCGGAATCGCCAAAGGATTTGCGATACAAAGAGCAACCGAGTTCCTGAGAGATTCAGGAATCGGGTCTGCCCTTCTTCACGGCGGCACGAGTACCGTCAGCGTAATTGGGGACGATCGGGACGGTGTGCCCTGGAAAATCGGAATCGCAGACGGTCTTCATGTGCTCGCCACAGTAGAACTTTCAGATCAGTGTTTATCTGTCTCAGCACAGTCTGGGAAAATGCGAGTGATCGACGGAGTTCAGTATGGACATGTTGTCGATCCCCGATCCGGGCGACCGGTTTCTGTCAATGCTGTCGCAGCCTGTGTCTGTAAGTCGGCGACACAAAGCGATGCGCTGTCCACAGCAGCCCTGGTTCTTGGTCCCGGGTCAAATCTTGAATCCATCCCAGATGTCGGGATTGCCGTTTGGGCTACGGGCGATCCGCCGCGATTGTCCAGCGTATCGGGCCTTCCGACGTTTCAACCGAGATAGACGAGCCGTACCTTTTAGCGCAACTTAAGCCGGCGATTTTACACCCTTTGTTTTTTAAAACACGTTATTTATACCACATGCCAGACCACCAGTCTCCCGAAATGAACAGCCGCAGGGATTTTATAAAAAAATCTTCCCTTGGAACACTCGCGGGAGTCCTTTCGATGGGAGAGCCATTACCGGTAGACGTTTTTCCGGAGAATCGAATCCGAGAAGCAGGTCAAGCACCGATGAACTGCGCCGTAATCGGTTTTGGTTTGTGGGGTCGTGAAATTGCGGCAACACTGCTCCGAAATGAAGATGCAAAGCTGGCGACTGTTTGCGATAATTATCAGACCATGCTCCGGCGAGCGGAAAGATCGTTGCCCGGTGTCGCGACAACACTCGAATACGCCGAAGTATTAAACGATCCGGCCATTGATGCCGTCTTTATTGCAACTCCAACGCACCTGCATAAACAAATCGTGCTCGACGCCTTGTCCGCGAACAAGCATGTCTATTGCGAAGCACCGATTGCGGCCTCGATCGAAGACGCACGAGTAATAGCGCACGCGGCCAGAGATTCGGACGGTCTGATTTTTCAAAGCGGCATACTGTATCGAACCGAGCCCCAATTCCGTTCTGTTTTTGGATTTATTAGGAGTGGAGCTATCGGTATGGCGGTCATGGCGCGAGCGCAATATCACGTCAGAGAATCATGGCGGCGCGCATCTGCAAGCAGTGAACGAGCGGCGGCTTTGAACTGGAGGCTTGAATCTGACCTTTCAATCGGTTTGGCCGGTGAAATCGGAATCCAGCAGTACGATACCGCGCGGTGGATATTAGGCGACCGACCCACAGCAGTTTCTGGCTTCGGGAATGTAATGTATTGGCGCGACGGACGAGAAATACCGGATGTCGTACAAACGGTTATGGAGTTTCCCGGTGGCGTGAATATGATGTTGGACATCTCGCTTGTGAGTAGTTTCGACAAGATGTATGATGTTTTTTACGGGAGCGACAGCTCGATTGTCCTCCGCGACGGAAAGGCGTGGATGTTCAAGGAAGTGGATGCGCCGATGTTGGGCTGGGAAGTCTATGCGCGGCGTGACGCGTTTTACACGGAGACCGGAATTGCACTCCTCGCTAATGCAACGAAGCTTGATGCTTTGAGTCAGAAAGCAACCGACGTTGACCCGAATGCAGAAACCGCCCTCTTTCACGCTCTGAAAGCCTTCACCGATAACTTTATATTCGGTCCTTACGCTCCCGAAGCTGACT
>SMXK01000159.1 GCA_004356265.1 Bacteroidota bacterium | reverse complement strand
GAAAGATGAAATAAAAAGGTTCTTCAGGCTCGCAACGATATTCGTGCAATTTGCCATCCTGAGCTCAGGATCGATCCTTGCCCAATCGGTAGCTGAGTTGTCCAGATCACCCATTCTGGGCCTTCATCAGGGGAATCAAACCTCCATACAGGTAAAGGGCAAGACAACCGGTACGGTTCGTGCTGTGTATCACGAAGTAAATGACTCTCAGGATACATTCAGCAATTGGACCCGGTTATCGTATGCGAACGATCTTACTGCAAATCTCGCACTTCAAGGGATAAAATATAACAGCAGTTATGAGTACCAGGTAGAGTTTGAAGATGGAAGCCATACAGAGTGGTTTTCTTTTACGACTTTTCCGGAGCAGTCACAGCCAGGTGAATTCAGTTTTGTTTTCTCCGCCTGTGTGAGAGATAAAAATGCTCCTCACCCTGTCTTTCAGTCTATTTATGATCGCTCGCCAACTTTTGTAGCCTTATTAGGTGATCAAATGTATGCTGATTATGACGGCGACATTAATTCCGGGCCTTCGGCTTCTGTATTAACGGGTCTGCGGGCCAAATATGATCGGAATTTCGATGAGTATTTTCAGACGATGAGCAGCCAGACCCCTGTTGTAGCTATCTGGGACGACCATGACTATGGCCAGGATAATGCTGACCGTACATACGGTTACAAAAATGAAACCAGGAAAGTATTCAAAGAGACATTTCCTGACTACCCGTTCCAGGTGGATGATGGCGGGCTTTATTATCAGTTTGCGGTCGCAGACGTCGATTTTTTTGTACTGGATACGCGCTGGTACAGGTCTCCCATGCAGACATCTGACGTGGAAGGGAAAACCATGTTGGGCGAAGAGCAACTGCTGTGGTTATTGACGGGCTTGAAGGAATCAACCGCGCCGTTCAAGATGATATTTTCGAGTGTTTCCTTCAATGATTACGGTGGTGACACGTCCTCAGGGAGAGGAGGATTCGACAGCTGGATGGGGTACAAATTCGAGCGCGACAATATCCTGACTTTTATCGAAGAGAATCAAATAGAGGGTGTACTGGTGTTTTCCGGTGACCAGCACTATCCCAGCGCCCATATCCTGAATTGGGAAACCCCACTGAATTCTTATTCCGAAACGGACACATCCATCGTCTATTCCCTGTCAGATATGAAGTCTGCAGTGTTCGATTTTTCAGCGTCCCCATTGCATTATACCCGCGCCTCAGGTCACCGGCTACAGGACGGGAATCAGGAAAACCCGTTGTACTCCTTTGAGGTGTTTCGAAAAGAGTGGTCTAACCGAGCGCTGACTTCTGTTTACGGGTTAGTCGAGGTTGACACAAAAAGTGATGTAAAAAGTGTCTCAGTGAAATTCTTCGAGCTGGAATCTGATGATTCGAACATGGTAGAACTTTACCGAATCACGGTTTTCAGAGACAACATGACTGAACTTTCGAATCAGCCTTCAGAGATTCCCCTCCAATACATCACTGCACAAAACTACCCGAATCCCTTCAGCGGGGCGACTGTTATCGAGTATTCGTTGCCTGAGGCCAGTGACGTTGAGCTCATAGTGTATGATGTGCTTGGTCAGGAGGTTGCTACTCTTGTGAGAGGATTTCAGGATACTGGTCTTCAGAGGGTCGAGTGGGACGGAAAGAGCGGCGAGGGCTCTGTTGTAGGGAGTGGCATCTATTTTTACAGAATAACTGCGTTTTCCAGTCGAAGATCAGGAAAATCATACGGCGTTACAAAACCCATGATATTTCTGAAATGAACAAGGCTGATCGACCCGGTCTCTTATATCAAAGGAATCTGATGAATAAAACGTTTTTCCGAATCTCCACTGCGATTATAATCCTGACTGTTTCAGGATGTGATAATCCGAACGAACTGTTCAGAGCGCCGGTCGTGGGCCTCGTTCAAGATAACCAGGTGCCTGTTTTAATTAAGGCTACAAATGCCGGCCAAGCACGCATCGAATACCAGAAGATTGATTCGAAAGATCGCGCGTTCACCGAGTGGAGTACACTTTCCGAAACAAACGACTTTTCGACCAACGTGCGCCTGAACAAAATCGATTCTGACACCGACTACAGGTATCGAGTCGAATTTGAGAGTGGGGGAATCTCCGAGTGGTACCAGTTCAAATCATTTCCCAATATGGGTGCTCCGGGTAAATTCAGTTTCGTGTTCTCGGCCTGTATGAGGGAGAAATACCTGGGGTTCAACATCTTTAAAGAAATCGAGCAGCTGTCACCGACATTCGTTGCGCTTCTAGGCGACCAGATGTACGGTGACTACGATGGTGATCTTAACACCCTGGAAAGTTATAACGCTAGCGATAGTCTGCGTAATACAATGCTCGCCGATGGTGAAATAGTGCTATCTGATAAAACAGTATTAGAAGCGTTTCGAAGTAAATACGATCGCGTTTTCGACGAGAACTACCAGCATATGGCGAGTCGTTTTCCACTGATGGCCACCTGGGATGACCATGACTTTGGCAAAGATAATTCCGATGGTTCCTATCCCTATAAAGACGAAGCAAGGAAGGTTTTCAACGAAAACTATCCGGCCTATCCATATGTGGACGAAGAAGGTGGGATTTATTATAAGTTCTCTGTTTCAGATATCGACATTTTTGTTTTGGATACACGATGGTACCGGGTACCCATGCAAACTGAAGATGGGAATGCAAAAAAAATGCTCGGAGATGAGCAGCTCGAATGGCTGCTCACGGGATTGAAAGAATCAGCGGCCAGTATCAAGATTGTTTTTTCAAGTGTCTCTTTGAATGACTACGGTGGAGATACTTCTTCTGGTAGATCAGGATATGACAGCTGGATGGGTTATCAGTTCGAACGGAGCAAGTTTCTGTCTTTTGTAGAGGAGAACGATATTCAAGGAGTCCTCGTGTTTTCCGGAGACCAACATTATCCCAGCGCGCATATTCTTAACTGGAACGAATCGTTGAACGCAGTATCGCAGTCTGAGAGGGCGATCGAATACTCCCTCAGCGATCTGGGTTCTGCTGTCTTCGATTTTTCCGCATCTCCGCTGAATTACAAAAAGGCGGCGGGGCATCCACTTCTTCCTGAAAACCAGGGGAATCCGGCCTTTTCTTTTGAACTCTTCAGACCAGATTGGGGAATGCCGAGAGAAACGGCGGAAGACGCACCTCTGGTTATCGGTTCAGTCTTTGGTCTGGCAGAAGTCGACACAGAAAGTTCACCCCGAAAAATTTCTGTCGCATTTTATGAATTAGACCCTGAAACGGACAAGATGGAAGTGATTTATAGGGTAGGAATTACCTTTTGATTATAACTCAGTCTCTAATATTCCCGGAGCGGTTCACAACAGTCGGTGGCTACGTGGCCCCGTCAATTCTTGATGGATGTGCTTATTGGATGGTCGATTATCACCTGTTACATTTTCGCTCTTTTGTCATAGATCATTCAGGGACCGTTCCCCGACTGAGTGCGTTCAAGAGCCCCCGTGTGTTCAGGGGGTAATTGTTTTTACGGAGTCTCGGAACTCCGTAGTGATTACCTTCGCTTTCTTTTAGACATTTCGTCGACTTCGAATATGGTTTGCAAACGAATAGCTTCGCTGATTGCGATCTTCTCACTGGTGCTGATGTCGGGACAGGTTTTCGCGCAGCAAAGGTCAGCGATTCAGATGGATGTTGACCATGCATCATTCTCTTATGACTCTACGGACTCCATGGTAGAGTTGTACTTAGCGTTTGAAGCGGCAACTCTGGTATATTTACCCGATTCGCTGGGATTCATAGCTGACGTGCCTGTGGAGGTAGCCGTTTTCAAATCCTCCGCACCTTCCATAGAAGGATCTCCCACAGATCCGGTATGGGAGGAATCGATCCCACTATCATTTGTCGTTCCCGATACCTCCGGGCTTGTTGAAGGTCAACATTTTCTGCATCAGATTCGGATGCTTATCGCTCCGGGCGAATACGAACTACGTGTCAGTATTGCGGAAGACGCGTCTACTGGTCGAAAATCGGTTGATCTTAGACGCGACGTTATGATTCCTGATTTCGGAAATAATCAATCGGTTTCCGTGTCTGATTTTACACTTGCGAGTTCCATTTCCGCGAGCCAGGATACAGATGATTTATTCTATAAGAACGGGTTGGTTATCAGACCGAACGCCAATCAACTTTTTGGCTCAGGGTTGAATAGTGTCTACTACTACGCAGAGGTATACGGTCTGAATTCAGTTCAGTCAACAACGGACAAGTACACTGTATTCGCGTACGTTTCTGAGGCGAATACGCCTCAACCCATGGGAGATCTCCAGAGCAGGAAAAGTCGCGACATTCGCACACCCGATGTTGTCGTAGGATCGTTCAACATATCTGAACTCACGAGCGGATCTTATTTTCTTCGTATTGCCATCCTTGATGAGGGCAATCAGGCCGTGGCCGAACAGTCCAAAAAGTTTTTCGTTTATAATCCATTTGTTGAGCGAGCTGCACCGGTTGTAATGACTGACATCTCTTTTGACGGTAGTCGATACGCCGCTCTGACAGATGAAGAGGTGGAACTCGAACAGAAACTGATCGATATTATCGGGACATCGACCGAACGCCGCCGTGCCCGATCAATTTCAGATCCCGAAGAAAAAAGAAGAGCGATCATGGATTTTTGGACAGTCCGGGATCCGAGTCCTTCGTCGCCGATAAATGAATACGAAGAAAATTTTCGTGCGCGCGTACAATACGCTAACGACAGATATACTACCAGTTTCGAAGAGGGCTGGGATACAGACAGGGGCCGCGTATTGATAAAATATGGAACGCCTTCCAATATCGATCCACATTTGTATGAGCGGGATCTGAAATCATACGAGATCTGGGAATACAATAATATTCCGGGCGAAGGTCAGGCCATTTTTATCTTCGGAGATCTGAATCAGTTTGGTATGTTCGAACTGTTACATTCGTCAGTCACAGGCGAACGACGGAATCCGAATTGGATGGCGGATCTGCGGAATTAGCCTGACGTCCGACCGCTTCGTTTTCCCAGCCACTCTCTCGCCCATTTTATCCCCACAACTGAGTCCACTCTCATTTCCATGGATTCTGCCCGAATCGAAAACATTTCCGACCACTCTGGTAAAACCGTTACTCTAAAAGGGTGGCTGTATAACAAGCGTGGTTCCAAAAGTCTTAATTTCCTGGTCCTGCGTGACGGCACCGGGCTCATTCAGTGCGTTGTGAACCAAGCGGATGTGGACGAATCGTCGTGGGAGGCGGCTGAGGCCTGTTCACAGGAGTCGTCGATATCTGTTACCGGTCTGGTGAGTGCTGACGAGCGCCAGACGAGTGGATTCGAGATTCAAGTTACCGGTATGACGCTGATCGGCAACTCTGAAGATTATCCCATTACGCCCAAAGAACACGGCGTTGACTTCCTCATGAACCACCGCCATTTGTGGTTACGGAGTCAGCGGCAATGGGCCATTATGCGCGTAAGGAATCGCGTGATTATGGCGATACACGAATTTTTTCAGGAGCGTGGATTCCTCCAGATGGACGCACCTATCCTGACGGGGACAGCAGTGGAGGGTACGTCCACGCTCTTTGAGATGGACTACTTTGATACCAAAGCTTATCTGACCCAGAGTGGGCAGCTTCATGGCGAAGCCATGGCAATGGCTTTCGGAAAGATCTATACGTTCGGACCTACCTTCCGCGCCGAGAAATCTAAGACCCGGCGCCATCTGACCGAGTTCTGGATGATTGAGCCTGAGATGGCCTTTTATGATCTGGACATGAACATGGATCTGGCAGAAGCGATGTTGCAGAGCATCGTTCGGTCAGCATTGGAGAAATGTCAAACTGAGCTGAAAATTTTGGGCAGAGATCTGCGCCCACTTGAAAACGTCGGAAAGGCTTTCCCACGGATTTCGTATGACGAGGCCGTAGCATTATTGCACAGCGATGAGACAACGAAAATGTTTGACGACAAACTTGCAGCGATCGCGGATGAAAAAATTGCGTTGTCGGCTGAACGGGAAGACGATCAAAAACGAAAAGGTCAGGCTAAGAAAGGCGAGAAGCGCCGTATTGATGCGCGGGAGATTCAGATCCAGCGACGATTATCTGAAATTGAGGAAGAGCTCAGAAATTTTCCCCAATGGAAAGAATCAGCGGCAAGTTTTGAGTGGGGAACAGACTTTGGCGGCAGCGACGAAACGGTAATTACATGGCATTTCGACGGGCCAATTATCGTGCATAGATTTCCGCACGGTTTCAAAGCTTTCTATATGAAGAGGGATCCGGATGATGACCGGCTGGCTCTCGGAATGGACGTTTTGGCCCCCGAAGGGTACGGCGAAATTGTTGGCGGAGGGGAGCGGGCAACCGACCTCGCGTTCCTGCAGGAGCAGGTCCGTGCTCATAATCTTCCCGAAGAGGCGTTTACGTGGTACTTCGACCTTCGCCGATACGGATCGGTACCGCACAGTGGATTTGGTCTTGGACTCGAGCGAACGGTGTCATGGATCTGCGGCCTGCACCATTTGCGCGAGGCCATTCCATTTGCGAGGACAATGGATCGTCTATACCCGTGACCTGCGCTTCGATCGACTGAATACCGATTCGCTTCGACTGCTCTAGCGCTCAGTACGCACTACTTTTTTACTGTGCCCCGTTCTCCGACTTTACTTTGTTGAAAGCCCACAGGATACCAAGGGCCCCGACGGTCGCGCTAAGGATGTGCATGATCAGTCCACCGGTCGAAACGCCGATAAAACCGAACAGGAATGATCCAACAAATGCGCCTCCGATACCAAGCAGCGTTGTCAATACAAAACCCGCATTTTCTTTGCCGGGCATGATATATTTGGCAAGCGAGCCGACGGTGAATCCGATGAGGATTGTCCAGAGAATATTCATTGGGGTGGTTGGTTTGGTACAAAGGTAATCTCAGCCAGCGACTGGCTGCACAAAGCAATCTACGGGAGACCTCGCGAATGGATGCAGTGTCGTAAGAAAACGTATCTTGGCGTCGAGCAGGCCGATCGTACACATCATCTCCCATTTTTCGGGTTCAGCCAGATCATCTCAGGAATGAATAAGACATTAATCGTATCTATTTCCGGAATCAGGGGCATCTTCGGAGAAGGTCTGGATCCGCTGGTCCTCGTCAGTTTTGTGGCGGGTTATTCCGAATGGTGCAAACGTGAAGCAGGGTCCGGAAGACCAACTGTGGTTGTTGGTCGCGACGCCCGAGTTACAGGAGAATTGTGTCAGTCTATTGTGATGTCTACGCTTCAGAGTTGCGGTTGTGATGTGATTAACGCTGGGTTGGCCACCACTCCTACTGTTGAAATGGCTGTTCTTAAGGAGGGAGTGACGGGGGGTATTATTCTATCGGCTTCCCATAATCCCGCTGAGTGGAATGCCCTCAAACTGCTCAATCACCGGGGCGAATTCTTAAGCAGCGATGAGGGAGCGACTGTAATAGAAAACTCCAGAAATCCTGAATCGGCATTCACGACGTATGATAAAATCGGTGCGGTTCGGCACGAGGATTATCTGGAATACCATATCGATCGAATTCTAGAACTTCAATTTATCGATATGGATGCGATCAAGAGTCGCAACTTCAAAATTGTCGTGGATGGTGTGAACTCGGTGGGTGGAATCGCTATTCCGGAATTACTGAGGAGACTCGGCGTATCGGACGATCAGATTATCGAAACCAACTGTGAACCAACGGGAATCTTCGCACATCCAGCGGAGCCACTACCCCAGAATCTGGTGGAAACCTGTCAGCTGGTTGCAGACACGGGTGCGGACCTGGGAATCGTTGTGGATCCAGATGCGGATCGGCTCGCGCTGATTCAGGACGGCGGAGTCTATTTCAGTGAGGAGTTAACGCAAGTGGCGGCGGCCAAATTTTTATGGTCGCACGTCTCAGGACCGTTTGTAACCAATTTGTCGTCTTCACGGGCTATCGACGACGTGGGAGCTGAACTCGGAATGTCGGTTTATCGCTCTGCGGTGGGGGAAATTAATGTCGTTGAAAAGATGCACGAAGTGGGTGCAGTGCTCGGGGGAGAAGGAAACGGAGGAGTTATTCTTCCCGATCTACATCATGGTAGAGACGGGCTTGTAGGCGTAGCGATGATTCTGCAGCATCTCGTAAATGAGAACATTTCAATGACTGAGCTCCGAACCAGTTTACCTTCGTACTACATGGTAAAACTAAAGCAGAATATTGGAGACATGGACCCGGATGCCTTGTTGGACCAGATGGCTGATAAATACGCGACCGAACAGATCTCAACAATCGACGGAGTGAAAATCGACTTCGCCAATAGTTGGGTTCACATGCGAAAATCCAACACCGAGCCAATCATTCGTGTATATGCCGAAGCAAATTCAGAGGCCGATGCGAATGCTCTTGGCGAGCGGTTCATGGCCGAATTACTCAGTTGAGATCCGTCCAGCGGGCGTCCTCGATATCGTCGAAGTACTTCTGATTACGGGCTGGATTGTTGTCCGGAGATTGGGGTTGCGCGGGCTGCTGCCGTTGTTGGTGATCCGGCCCCCGATCCTGCCCCCGATCCTGCCGTTGATCCTGTTGTGCCTGGGAGTGCATCGAACCACTTGTGTTTCTTATATCAAATCTGAATCTGCCACCGCTGTT
Source organism: Bacteroidota bacterium (assembly GCA_004356265.1). Taxonomy (GTDB): domain Bacteria; phylum Bacteroidota; class Rhodothermia; order Rhodothermales; family UBA10348; genus N075bin62. The sequence goes on along the minus strand of SMXK01000159.1, from coordinate 5,713 downwards.
ATTCACCCGATGCTGCGAATTCGATTGGCCTCGCGCGGCACGAATTAGATTCCCGATACTTCGAAAGATCAGGTAGGTTAGAATCACCAGAATAATAAATCTGAAAATCACGGCGTTCGAAAATGGTTATTCCGGACTATAAAAGTGGCATCTGATTGGGTGACGGATTGTAATACGTCGTTCCCGAGTGGTTTAATGTGCCTATCTGTCGGATCAAGTCGTCAAGATGTTCGACTTTATGAACGAAATCGATATTGGTTGCATTAACGATTAAAAGAGGGGTCTGGACATAATGGAAGAAGTACTGATTATACGCCTGATTTAATGATTCGATATAGGATTCTTCCATATTTTCCTCGTAAGAGCGACCTCGTTTCCTGATGTTCTGCATCAACCTCGGCGTACTGGACTGCAAATATATAATGAGGTTTGGGAGGGGCGTAGTTGGCTGCATCATGGTGTACAGCGACTCATATAGCTGCAACTCGTCCCCCGTCAGGTTCTGGCGGGCGAAAATACGATCTTTATCGAATGCGTAGTCAGAAATGGTGCTCTGATGAAAAAGGTCGCGGGTGTGCAACGATTGCTGCTGTCGAAATCTGCTTGCCAGAAAACTGAGCTGAGTTTGGAACGCCCAACGAGGACGATCTTCATAGAATCGAGCGAGAAAGGGGTTGGCGTCAAATTCCTCCAGAACCAACTGTGCCCCTTGTCGCGCCGCCAGAAGTTTAGCGAGTGAACTTTTCCCGGCCCCAATCACGCCTTCGATTATGACGTATTGTAGATGATCCGGGAGTTTGATCAGGCTCTCGTCCGACTCGTTCAGGGTATTCCGGGGAATTTGGTTCTCGATCAAATTATTTCGTCTCCTAAAAGGCTTGCTCTTGAACTGACGAGATGCAATGCGCCCGTGTCCGGGCACTGGTTCAGAAGATATTGAACAGATGTATCAATCGGAGCGGGAATATGCAGGTCCGGGCGGATTTCCGCCAGTGGAACGAGGACGAAATTCCTGCCGGCTATTCGCCCGTGTGGAATAGTAAGATTTCCAGAGCTGAGCGAAATGTTGCCGTAAAGAAGAATGTCGAGATCCAGCGTGCGCGATTCCCATCGCGAATCCGGGGTCCTCGTGCGACCACACTTGGTTTCGATTGCGAGGCACGCCGTTAATAATTCTTCCGGACTCAATTTTGTATCTACTGCGCAAACGGCGTTCAGGAAGTCAGCCTGTTCGCGAGCGCCGGGCATTACATGGGCAGGGCTTTCATACACCGAGGAAACGTCTTTGAGTACCAGGCCGCGCGTCGTTTTTATCAGCGATAAGGCCCGACGGATAAAATCTTGCCGGTTTCCTTTGTTCGATCCTAAACCAATTATTGCCTCGATAATCGTATCGGTTGCATGCGAGGAACGGAATAAAAACCGCGCATTTCGTTCAAAAAGTAATTCGATTTTAAAGCGATTCGTTCAAAAATAAGAAAGGGGTGAAACTGCAATCAGTTCCACCCCTCTCGATCTTGTCCGGATCGGATTCCAGAATTAGCGAGAAACTGCTAACCTAAAAGTCCATTCCGCCCATTCCTGGCGCGCCACCCGGCATGGCAGGCATTCCTGCATTCGGTTCTGGTTTGTCAGCAACCACCGCTTCCGTCGTGAGAAGCAGTCCTGCAACCGAAGCTGCATTTTCCAAGGCGCTGCGCGTGACTTTGGTCGGGTCAATAACACCAGCTTCGTTCATTGAACCATACACTTCAGTTTGAGCATTAAACCCAAAATCGCCTTTGCCTTCTTTCACACGCTGAACAACTATGGACCCTTCGAGGCCGGCATTAATTGCAATCTGACGAAGTGGCTCTTCGAGCGCACGGCGAATGATCGCAATGCCGATATTCTGATCAGCGTTGTCTCCTTCCAGGTCGTCGAGAGCGTCGATCGCACGGATATAAGCGACACCTCCACCCGGTACAATTCCTTCCTCGATGGCTGCGCGCGTAGCATGAAGTGCGTCTTCAACACGAGCTTTTTTCTCTTTCAGTTCAGGCTCGGTTGCCGCACCGATGCGAAGAACTGCGACACCGCCAGCCAGTTTGGCCAGGCGTTCCTGCAATTTTTCGCGATCGTAATCGCTCGTTGTGGTTTCGATCTGTGCTTTGATCTGGTTTCCACGCGCTTTGATCTGGTCTTTTTCTCCGGCGCCGTCAACAACTGTCGTTGTGTCTTTGTCCAGGACCATACGTTTGGCCTGGCCGAGGGCTTCCAATTCGGTATTTTCGAGCTTATATCCTTTTTCCTCGGAAATAACCGTACCACCTGTAAGGACGGCGATATCTTCAAGCATAGCTTTACGGCGATCGCCAAAACCTGGAGCCTTTGACGCCGCTACTTTGAGTGTTCCCCGGAGTTTGTTGACGACGAGGGTAGCAAGTGCCTCGCCTTCTACGTCTTCTGAGATTATCATCAGCGGGCGACCCGTCTGAGCTACTTTCTCAAGTATCGGAAGAAGGTCCTTCATCGCGCTGATCTTCTTGTCGTGGATCAGGATGTACGGATCTTCCAGAACCGCTTCCATGTTGTCAGCATCGGTCACGAAGTATGGAGAGAGGTAACCGCGATCAAACTGCATTCCTTCAACAACGTCCAGCGTTGTATCCGTTCCTTTAGCTTCTTCAACGGTGATGACACCTTCTTTGCCAACGCGCTCGAACGCTTCAGCGATGTCGTTCCCGATCGCAGGATCACTGTTTGCAGAAATTGAAGCAACCTGCGCGATACGTTCACGATCCTGAATCTTCTGGCTCATTTCGCGAAGTGATTTAACAACGGCCACTACAGCTTTATCAACGCCGCGCTTCAGGTCCATCGGATTTGCACCAGCAGTCACATTTTTGTGACCAGCGGCCACGATCGCCTGAGCAAGAACGGTAGCTGTGGTGGTTCCGTCTCCGGCTACATCGCTGGTTTTGGAAGCTACTTCCTTCACCATTTGCGCGCCGACGTTTTCTACATTGTCTTCGAGTTCAATTTCCTTCGCAACTGTCACACCATCTTTTGTGACTGTTGGAGCGCCGAATTTTTTCTCGATAATTACGTTCCGTCCTTTTGGACCGAGCGTGACTTTGACTGCGTCTGCCAGCTTGTCAACTCCGCGTTTCAGCGCGGCGCGGGCTTCCGAGTCAAATAAAATCTGCTTTGCCATAATAATTCTTTTGGGTAAGTCTGATCAGGATGGGGCTGAACGCCCTCTAAAATTGGGATGTCCGGGTTAATCAGTCTTTGATAATGCCCAGAATGTCTGTTTCGCGCATGATGAGAAGGTCATCATCATCAATATTGATCTCTGTGCCGGAATACTTTCCGTAGAGGACCGTGTCACCAGCGCTGACTGTCATGTCGATTTTGGTGCCGTTTTCTACACGACCAGGGCCGACAGAAACGACTTCACCACGCTGTGGTTTTTCTTTGGCAGTATCCGGAATGAACAGGCCACTCGCCGTTTTTTCTTCAGCAGGTTGTGGTTTGACCACAACACGATCGCCTAAGGGTGAAATGCTAGCCATTGGCGTAAGCCTCCGCGACTATTTAGTTAAAGGAATCAGATATTGATATTCACCCGTCTGGCACTCAAGCAATGAGAGTGCTAAAATAAGGGCAAAAAAAATGGTTGATGTCGTGCCTGGTGGGGCATCAAAATCAGAAACACAGGTACTTAAGGAGAAATTATCGGTTCCCCGGATTTGCTCCAGGCAGCTCCGCAAACGTTGGTTTCGAAGGCTGGGGTTGTTAAATTTTTGTGAACATACTCGCGGTTCTACAGAATGGAATTTGTTGAAAGAGAATCTTTACAGATCGCCCGGCCACTCCGGATGGATGATTGCGTTTGGAATCACGTTCCTGCTGGCTGCCGGCGTTACGTTGACTCCAGTTTATCCTGAGTGGCTCCGAGCGGGCGTCATGGAAGCATTCGGGTTTGTGTGCCATCAGCTTCCTACGCGGTCGCCCCATATATACGACGTCCAGCTTGCCGTCTGTCATCGGTGTATGGGAATTTATTGGGCTCTCCCGGCGGCTGCGATATTGTACGCTTTCACGCGAGGGATTCGGGCGTTGGAAGGAAGGCGAATTTTAACGACCGTGTTACTTGCAGGTATTCCGGCGGCTGTCGATTGGGGCGGCGACGTATTGGGCATATGGTCGAACACTCCGGCCAGCCGCATCATTACGGGATCGATTTTCGGGATCGTTGCCGGATATATTCTGGCCGAAGGAATTTCTGATATTGTCAGGGACAGGAAGACGAAAAAAGCACAATAGCTGTGCGAGGAAAAACAACATTTAAATGGTCAACCTCGTAAATTCAGGCCCTGTGTATTCTTGAGACAGGCAGAATTCGAAGATCAAATAATCAGATTCAACTCCCGAAACGACCATGCCGAGTAAACAACAATCGATTATTCTGGGCGGAATTGTAGTTACAATTCTTAGTACTTCATATCTGGGCATGATAAACGTGATTTGCTGCCTCGGCGTATTGATCGGTTCGGGGGTAGCGGTCTGGCATTACACAGAAACGAACGAACTAACAATCAAAACGGGAGACGGAGCCAAGATGGGTGCGCTTGCCGCAATATTCGGGCTCGTAGTCGCCAGTATTTTGAATTATATCCTCATCGCTGTATTTGATATCAGAAGTGATCAGGTATTTTCACAGTACATACTTAATATGGTCGGTGACACTCTTCCGCCAGATCAGTACGATGAGATGGTGGATGAGATGAATGCGCCTGTGACAATCGGGAAAGCGCTTCAGGGCATGTTATGGGGGCTACTCGTGTATCCTGCGTTCGGAGCTATTGGTGGAATTATCGGAGCCAAAATGTTCAAGAAAGGCGGCGACGAACCGACCGAGTTCGACGACTGACAGGTAATCCGATTATTTCACTCAGCACGATGGCCTCGGCGAGTTTGTTGTCAGACTGATACATTCGCCTGAGGCGGTCTGACGGTCGGATGCGATCGAGCTCCGCAAGACCCGGCGCGTCAAAGGCGCCGTCATCTTCGAATGGATCAACTACTTCTTCGGGCTCTGGCCGCGCCGAAGCGAGCGCGGGTTCAGATGCATCAACTGACTCCGTGTCGTCCGTGTCCTCAGAGATGCTACTTCCTCTGAATGGACTTTTGTCCATCACACTGTGGAACGAATAGTCGGTGGTCTGGTCGGACCATTCTGATTTTTTTTCCGTGTGCCACTCATCTTCGAACGGATCTGCAGCGGCTCGAAATTCAGTATCGACGCGTTCTGGAAGTTTTCGATCTTCGGTTGCGATATCGGGTCCGGGAGCCACATTCGGGCTCTGAGCGTGCATGGATGTTTCCTGCTCAATCAGCGCTGAGATGGATGCGAGTATTGAATGCGGCTCGGGTGCCGGTTCCGCTTCAATTGGATTACCGGTTTCGGGGTCAACCAACACTCCATCGACTACATCTCCCTCCACCTGTGAAAGCTGATGTTGTCTGGCCCGCTCCCGATTCTGCTTGGAAATTCTCCGTAGCAGGTAGAACAGTCCCACTCCGAGTAAAAATAATAGATCGGTACTCATTTCCACATAATACGTAATTCTGGTTCGATCACGAATCAATCACCAGAGTCGATTCCCAATTCGTCGAACAACATTCGATTTGCACTCGGGAAAGCATATTTCGAGATGTTCTCTTT
>SMXK01000158.1 GCA_004356265.1 Bacteroidota bacterium | reverse complement strand
GGAAACCAGCGTACATCACAACGATTATGTGAGCCTGGATATCCTTTTCGAAAAAAAATGAGCATGTTGATGAAGCTGATTCTAACTTTTTTTCTCGTCCTCACATTTACCGCACAGACCGTCTCGGCACAGCAGGACCAGGAAATCAAACCTCGTCAGGGCACCTACGCTATCACGAATGTCCGGATCGAAACAGTCTCTAACGGCACGATCGAAAACGGAACCATCGTCATTAAGGGAGACCGCATTGAAGCTGTTGGAGAAAACGTTACCATTCCCGAAGGCGCGCACGTCATTGACGGAACCGGCCTTGAAGTATACCCGGGGATGATTGATTCCGGTACAACGCTCGGGTTGACTGAAATCAGAGCTGTTCAGGAGACCAATGATTCGTCCGAACGCGGAGACATCACCCCCCAGATGCAGGCTCTTACCGCGATCAACCCTAATTCTCCACTGATCCCTGTGGCACGAGTGAGCGGTGTCACTACCGTCATCGCCGAACCCTCAGGCGGCATGTTACCCGGAACGGCGGCGCTCATAAATCTCGTCGGGTATACGCCAGAGCAGATGCACGCCGGTGGCGTAAAGTTGTTGGTCCTGTCTTTCCCTGTCGAGCGCACTCGGCGACGCTTTGGGGCCGCCTCGGATAGCGACGACGATCCGGACAAGAGGTACAACGAGGCTCTGGAAAAGTTGAACGAGGTGTTCGACCGAGCCGAATTATACGACGAAATTGAGGCAGCGTATAGCGCTGATCCACGACAGGTGGCCCGGCCTGAATATGCACCTGAAATGGCAGCCATATTACCCGTACTGCGAGGCGAAATGATCCTTATGGTACGTGTCAACGCGAAGAAGGACATCGAGGCGGCCATTGACTGGGTACAGGAAAGAAAGATAGAAAAAGTGGTATTCAGCGGTGTGTCCGAGGGCTGGCGTGTCGCAGACAAATTGGCCGAGGCAGGCATCGCCTGTTTAGTAGGCCCGATGTTGTCAACCCCTACCCGGGAGTCTGATAGGTATGACAGAGCTTATGCTAACATAGGAATGATGGCAGAGGCGGGCGTAAAAGTATCTATCCGCTCAGGGGAATCTGCAAACGTAAGAAATCTTCCTTTTAACGCTGGTTTTGCCGCCGCGTACGGGCTTGGAAAAGAAGAAGCGCTTCGTGCTGTCACGCTCAGCCCCGCCGAGATTTTCGGGATCGACGACGATTACGGATCTATCGAGGTGGGTAAAAAGGCCAATTTGATGATCACGACCGGAGATCCATTCCAGACATCTACTCAGATAGTGGGAGTCTTCATCGAAGGATTCAACATTCCGATAGACAGCCGGCAGATCCAACTCTACAAAGAATTTCTGCACCGTGATGAAGGCAGGTTACAGCCGGTCGAAATCCAGACGGTTGTTAACTAAGCCGGTTTCATGAAATGCGGTTAACATGTTGTTGTATAATGGTTTGGGGATTCTTCATTTTTCCTTCCGAAATTACTTTCGCCCAGCAGCCTGATTCGTCCGCCGTGCAGGACTCTCTTCTCGCGGCACTTCAAAAGGAGATGGCCTCGTTCGCAGAACCCGACGGACAAGCGCAGTCCGGACGTACTGCCGCCCGCTTGGTGCCAACAAGAAACCCCGATATAAGCGTGATTGGGGACATTCGCGCCGGTTATAGATCAGATGGTGAAAGAAATGTCGACCTTGGCGTTGAAGAAATAGAATTGGCTTTAAAATCCGTCATTGACCCGTACGCCAGGGCTGACGTTTATCTCTCCATGGCGAGCGAAGACGGCGAAATCAAATTCGAACTGGAGGAGGCGTTCATTACGACTATGTCGCTTCCACATACATTACAGCTGAAGGCAGGTAAATTCCGCAATACGGTAGGCAAGATTAACCTGATCCACCCCCATGCCCTCCCGTTCGTAACTATGCCCGCTGTTTACACCAATTTTCTTGGTGATGAAGGCCTGAATGACCAGGGCGTCTCGCTAAGCTGGCTTGTCCCAAACGGTTCGTTCTATCAGGAGTTGACTTTTGAAATCACGCGCGGTCCGGACGAGAGCCCCAGCTTCTCAACAGACGATGGTAATCGACTTCTGTATACAGGACATCTCAAGAATTTCTGGGATCTGTCTGAAAACAGCACCTTCGAACTCGGACTCACAGGAATAAACGGACCGAACGACCTGGGATTAACTTCTACTCTGGCGGGATTCGATATCACTTACAAATGGAAGCCTGTCCGGTATAACAGATACAAGTCGTTCACTCTCCAGGCCGAAACATTTTTCAGTTTCCGGTCCACTGATTCAGGAAGGATCAACTCCATGGGTTTGTATGCGTTGGCCAGTTATCAGTTAGCGGAGCGGTGGATGTTACTCGCCCGGTATGATCACTCCGATCTTCCGGACGATCCGGACTGGAACGAAAATGGTGTCTCGAGCACGTTGGGTTGGTTGCTTACAGAATTTCAGAAAGTTGAATTCGGCGTCAGACGATCATGGGGAGACAAGATCGAGACATCATATGCGGGTGTTGTTCGTGTGGTTTTCGTCATTGGAACTCATGGGGCACATCAATATTAATTTGAGGGTTAGATGATTTACGATTTTTCGAGAGTACTGGCGATTGTCGTGCTCAGCGTTAGCTTCGCAAGCTCCGTCAGGGCTCAGAATAAGTTGAATGTGGTAACGACGTTACCGGACCTCGAAAGTATCGTGTATTCCGTTGGTGGAGATCTGGTAGAAGTCACCTCGATAGCGACTGGATATCAGAATCCACATTTTGTGGATCCGAAACCTAGTTTCATAATGAGGCTGACGCGAGCCGACATGTTTGTGACCGTGGGGCTCGACCTCGAAACCGGGTGGGTACCTTCTCTCCTCAATAGTGCCCGCAATCCAGATATTACACCCGGATCAGAAGGGTATGTAGATACATCGATCAACATTCCGCTCCTCGACGTTCCCTCCAGCGTAAGCCGCGAACAAGGCGATATTCATGTTTTCGGAAACCCTCATTACTGGCTGGATCCCGAAAACGGAAAAATAATGGCCGAGACTATCCGGGATGCACTCGTTCGCCTGCAGCCAGAATCCGCGACGCTGTTTGACTCCAATCTGGAATCGTTCCTGACTCAAATCGACATCAAAATCGAAGAATGGAACGCCGAGATGAAACCATATAAAGGCCAGCGGCTCATCGCCTATCACAACCAGTGGCCCTACCTGGAAGCAGCGTTTGGCGTTATCGCAATTGACTTTCTGGAACCGAAACCGGGGATTCCACCAACGCCGTCACAACTGGCGAAGATCATTTCCCTCATGAAACAGGAATCGCTCTCCACGATTATTATTGCTCCCTACTTCAGGACAGATTCTGCTGATCTCGTGGCCAGAAATGTTAGCGGCAATGTTGTGATTCTCGCCGCATCCGTGGGCGCCTTTTCCGAGATCAAGACCTATTTCGATCTTTTCGACTATAATATCGCCCGCCTCAAAGAAGCGTTCGATTCACCCGGCAGTTGACCCCTGTACTTATTTCCCGATGTCTGAGATTTTCGCCCTGGATTTTGTCCGTGCTGCCCTGCTGTTGAGCGTCTTCATGGCCATCTTGTTGTCCTTTCTAGGGACACACGTTGTACGTCGGGGTATTGTATTTGTGGACCTTGCGCTAGGTCAGATTTCGATGATGGGTGTTGCTTTTGCAGCCTATTTCGACATGGATGCAACCACAATTGCGATCCTTTTCACCTTGATCGGTGCATTTCTAATGTCCCTGATCAAGGTGTCTGACAAAAGGTTAAAGCTCGAGGCCATTATTGGAATCGTGTACGCGGTATCCTCTGCAGTCACAGTATTACTTATCTCGAAAGCAGCCCACGGAGACGCCGATATTCAGGAAGTCTTGTTCGGCAGTTTTTTCACCGTTGAGTCTTCTGAGCTCTGGTGGATGGCAGGAGTTTTTTCAATTTTGGGATTGGTACAGCTCGTTTTCAGGAAACAGTTTACCGAACTTACGCGGAAATTTGCGGACGGCGACACCTCGGACATCGGAATATTTGATGTTTGGAATTTCCTGTTCTACGTATCAATCGGACTGGCCATTGTACTCGCCGTTCGTTCAGGTGGGGTCATTCCCGTGTTTTCTTTTATCGTAGTTCCGCCCGTCGCGGCGATGTTAATCACCAAAAATAAAAAGGTGACTACTCTTATAGTCTTCGTGATAGCCGTCCTTGGCTCCGTATTGGGCATTTATTTCTCCGTTCAATTCGACTTTCCTGCCGGAGCGTCCATCGTGGCCATGTTAGGCGTACTCTTCGTCGCCGCTTCTCTGGTCCGACTGGTCCGAAACTGACGACTCATTCGAGCGACTTCGCCTCGTCCCAATACGTATCCATCTGCGAAAGCGTCGCATCTACAATCGACAATCCTGTTTCTTCAAGACGATTTTCTATATGCTGAAATCGACGGATAAACTTCTTGTTCGTATCGCGGAGGGCATGTTCAGGATTGAGGCCGGAAAGTCGGGCATAGTTAATTATTGCGAATAACAAGTCGCCGAGTTCTGCTTGCCTGGCGGCAACGGGGACGCCGTCTTTTTCAGCTTCCCGAAGTTCGTTCAACTCTTCGTCAACTTTTTCCCACGCATTTTCCGGTGTCTTGAAATCGAATCCGACGCCAGCAGCCTTTTCCTGAATTCGAAATGCCCTCAAGAGAGCCGGCAACTGCCGGGGGACACCTTCCATGGCCGATTTCTTCTCTCCCGATCTGATTTTGATCGATTCCCAGTTTTTCAACACATCCTCTACTCCAGTCACGGTCGTGTCACCAAATACATGTGGATGTCTGCGTACAAGTTTATCGATTTCTGACTGAATCACATCGCGCAATTTGAAATCATCCGTTTCGCGCGCCATCACTGAATGAAAGACTACATGTAATAAGAGGTCGCCGAGTTCTTTTCGTAACTCATCCTGATTGTGGTCGTCGATGGCCTCTACGGTTTCGTAAGCCTCTTCGATCAGCAGGTGTTTTATCGATTCGTGGGTCTGCTCTTTGTCCCACGGGCAATCGCGTCGGAGCTGTCGCACGATCGCTACAAAATCACCGAACGTCTCCAGTAATTCGGGTTCAGCAGTAAATTCGGTGTCAAATATTTTGTCGGTCATCGGGCGGACGGGATTGCAGTTTTCTGAAGGCCCCAGTGTACTCGCCTGGACCCCGGTGTGTTCGGATATTTTGACCGTCCGAAGTAAAGTTGTGGATAAATTTATCCCCGTTCTGGCCGGCTATGAAGCAACAGTGTCATCAGTCAGAAGTATCTTTGCGTGTTACAGAATCAGACCCAGTGGCTCTATGTCGGGGAAACGGGTTCATCATCGTCCATCCGCATTGCATCGCCTGGTGAAATCACTAACGAAGTGAACAAATAGGACGACGTCATTCAGCCGGAATACCGGTGGACTCGTATATAATCGCCAGGGGCTCGTGTAAAAGACTGACATCTCAGGAGGTGTAAATATGGCACGTGGAATAAATAAAGTAATTATAGTAGGCAATCTGGGACAAGACCCGGAGCTTCGGTATACCGGATCTGGTACAGCTGTCTGCAATCTCAGAATCGCCACCAATGAGTCTTATAAAGACTCCAGCGGTGAGTGGGTCGACAGAACAGAATGGCACAGCGTTGTCGCATGGGCGCGTCTGGCCGAAATCTGCAATGAATATCTGAAAAAGGGTTCTCAGGTATACATCGAGGGTTCGCTTCAAACGCGCAATTATGACGACAAAGACGGCATTACTCGGTACACCACCGAAATCAAAGCCCGTGAAATGATGATGCTGGGCGGTCGTGGAGACGGCGGCGGATTCGGCGGCGCTTCAAGCGGAGGCGAGCGTCAGACGGCGTCGGTCGGGGCTGGGGCAACTGCCAGCACGTCCAGTAGTAATGGGAATGGGAATGGGAATGGGAATGGAGATGGCGGAAGTGAGAGTATGAATTTCCAGCCTGACGACGAGCTACCGTTCTAAAACATTACCATCCGGTGTCGATTCGCCTGACTATGTTACTGCTCCACTCAGTTTAAGAAAAGGCACTGCTCTGGATTCCAGGGCGGTGCCTTTATTTATGTTCAAATAGGGATCGATTATTCGAATGATGCACTGAATTCCGAGAAATCAGCTTGCATTTAAAAGTTACGTGGGGGTTATTGGGTGATCGGTTCTGAGCCGAGGCATTCTTCACATCATCACACAAGGAAAGCATTTAATGGCAACGTCAAACCGGGGACAGTGGAGCGGGAAACTGGGATTCATTTTGGCCGCATCGGGATCGGCGATCGGTCTCGGCAATATCTGGCGATTCCCCTACACCGCGGGCGAAAACGGCGGTGGCGCATTTGTGCTTTTGTATCTGATGTTTGTCGTTGTGATCGGAATCCCGCTGGTGCTCGCAGAACTGTCTGTCGGGCGAAAAACACAGCTGAACCCGGTCGGTGCTTTTGAAAAACTCAGTCCGGGATCTAAGTGGCCCTGGCTAGGGAAGCTTGGCATATTAACAGGTTTCGGCATTCTCGCGTTTTACTCTGTGATCGCAGGATGGACGCTATGGTACCTGTTTGAAGCTATTACGGGTGGGTTTTCAGGCGAAATCACTCCGGAGGTTAGCTTACAGATGTTCGAGTCGATGACATCTGACCCCTGGCTCGCAATTTTTCTGATGGGAGTATTCTTGATACTCACCATCGTTATTG